>JBMOJH010000001.1:0-120099 GCA_049316905.1 Microthrixaceae bacterium
CGAGCACCGCCCCGACGAGCACCGCCCCGACGAGCACCGCCCCGACGAGCACCGCCCCGACGAGCACCGCGGCAGGCACCGTACCGAGCGGGTTCCCGGCCGACTGGCAGGCCCCGCCGCTCGAGTGGCGGGACTGCGCCACGGACGAGACGGCGGGTGAGTCGGCGGACCTGCAGTGCGCCACGCTGGCGGTCCCGCTCGACTGGTCGCGACCCGACGGACCCACGATCGAGCTGGCCCTCGGACGGATCCCGGCGCGGGGCAGCTCGAAGGGAACGGTCGTCACGAACCCCGGCGGCCCGGGCGGCTCGGGACTCGACTTCCTCTCGGGCGAACCGGTCAGCCCGGCACTGTCGGAGCGCTACGACACCGTCAGCTGGGACCCGCGGGGTGTCGGCAGCTCCACCGCCGTGACCTGCAGCGACGGGGTCGGCCCCTACCTCCAGCTCGACTCCGATCCGGACACCCCCGACGAGCAGGCCGCCCTCGACGCGGCGGCCCGCAAGGTGTCCGCGGCCTGCGGCACCGCGGACGGCCCGCTCCTCCCCCACGTGGGCACCGCCGAGGTGGCCCGCGACCTCGAGGCGATCCGCCGGGCCCTCGGCCAGGGTCCGCTCAACTACATCGGCTTCAGCTACGGCACCCAGATCGGCCAGCAGTACGCGGCCCGCTTCCCCGACCAGATCCGCACGATGGTGCTCGACGGCGTGGTCGACCCGTCCCTCGGCTACACCGAGTTCCTGCTCGGCCAGGCCCGGGCGTTCGAGGCGGCGTTCGACGCGAACGACCAGGGGTGCCGGAACGCCGGCCGCCGCCGCTGCGGCGTGGACGACCTCGGGGCGGCCTACGACCGGGTGAAGGCCTCCGCGGAGGCCGCCCCCATCCCGGCCGGCCGCGCGCGGCTCACCCCGTCGGAGGTCGCCGTCGCCGCCACGTACGTCGCCTACCTCGACGACGGGTGGCAGGAGCTCGGCCCGGCGCTCGCCGCGGCGGAGAAGGGCGACGGCAGCGACCTGCTCGACCTCGCCAACAGCTACTACGACTTCGGCGGGTTCAGCGCCTACGCCGCGGTCACCTGCACCGACACACCGCCACCCCGGGGCGAGGAGGCCTACCGGGCCTTCGCGGATGAGATGCGCCGGGCGGCGCCGCGCTTCGGGGGGTCGGTCGCGAACGAGCTGCTCGTGTGCGCGAGCTGGCCCGCGCTCCCCACCGACGTGCCGGCACCGGTGGTCGCCACGGGCGCGCCGCCGATCGTGGTCGTCGGCAACACCGGCGACCCCGCCACGCCGTACTCGAACGCGGTGGCCGTGGCCGACCGGCTGGCGTCCGGGGTGCTCGTGACCGCCGAACGCGGGGGCCACACCGCCTACGGCGTGGACGAGTGCGTGACCTCGATCGTGGACCGCTACGTGATCGACCTGGAGGTGCCGCCCGACGGCACCGTCTGCCGCTGAGTCGGCCGCCGGGCACAACCTGCCTTTCGTTCAGGATTTCGAAGTCCTAGCTTCATCGCCACGCCATCCGAGGGGGACCACGTGGAGTACAACCTGGCAGCCGTGCACGAGCTCATCGAGGCCACGGTGCCCGACCGTGACTGCATCGTCGGCCCGCAGCGCCGGCTCAGCTACCGGGAGGTCGGCGACCGCACCCGCCGGCTCGCCAACGCCCTTCGTGCCCGCGGCCTGGGCGAGGTGCGCCCCCGCTCCGAGCTCGCCGGCCACGAGTCCGGCCAGGACCACCTGGCGATCTACCTCCACAACGGCCCCGAGTACCTCGAGGCGATGCTCGGCAGCTACAAGGCCCGGGTCGCGCCGTTCAACGTGAACTACCGGTACGTGGCCGAGGAGCTCGAGTACCTGCTGAACGACAGCGGGGCCCGCGCCGTCGTGTACCACTCCGCCTTCGCCCCGACGCTCGCCGAGGTGCGCGACCGGCTGCCCCGCCTGGAGGTCCTGCTGCAGGTGCCCGACACCAGCGGCAACGACCTGCTCCCCGGCGCCGAGTGGTACGAGGACGCGCTCGCCTCCGCCTCCACCGAGCTGCCGGCCGAGCTGGTGGCGTCGTGGTCGCCCGACGACCTCTACATCCTCTACACCGGCGGCACCACCGGCATGCCCAAGGGCGTGCTCTGGCGCCAGGCCGACATCTTCGTGGCGGCCCTCGGCGGCCGACGCCTCGACAACCAGCAGGAGTGGGCCTCCCCCGACGACCTCGTCGAGAACGCCGCGAACGGTGGCACCAAGCTCCTCCCCGGCCCGCCGTTCATGCACGGTGCCGCGCACTGGATGGCCTTCAACGGCTTCACCAACGCCAACACGCTGGTGATCCCCGGCGTGGTCGAGCACCTCGACGTCGACGACCTGCTCGGCACCGTCGACAAGGAGGGCGTCAACATCCTGCTCATCGTCGGCGACGCCTTCGGCCGGCCGCTGGTGGAGGGCATCGAGGCCGGTGGCCACGACCTGTCGTCGCTCCTCGCGATCGTCTCCGGCGGGGCCGCACTGTCGGCCGGGGTGAAGAACCGGATGCTCGCGGCGCTCCCCTCGATCATGGTGCTCGACGGGCTCGGTTCGTCGGAGACCGGCCAGCAGGGCAGCCAGCTCACCGCCGCGGGCCAGGACGCCACCACCGGCGACTTCACCCCCGGCCCCGGCATGTGCATCCTCTCCGAGGACCTCGACCGGGTCCTCGAGCCCGGTCACGAGGAGATGGGATGGCTCGCGCAGTCGGGCCGCGTGCCGCTCGGCTACCTCGGCGACGCGGCCAAGACCGTCCGCACGTTCCCGGTCGTGGACGGCGTGCGGTACTCGGTGCCCGGCGACCGCGCCCGTCTCCGTGCCGACAACACCCTCGAGCTGTTCGGGCGCGACTCGGTGACCATCAACTCCGGCGGCGAGAAGATCTTCGCCGAGGAGGTCGAGCAGGCCCTGCTGCGACACCCGGCGGTGTTCGACTGCGTGGTGGCCGGCCGGCCCTCCGAGCGGTGGGGCAACGAGGTGGTGGCCGTGGTCCAGCTCGCGGAGGGCGTGGAGGCCTCCGACGCCGACCTCCTCGAGGAGGCCGCCCGCCACATCGCCCGGTACAAGCTGCCCAAGGAGATCGTGTACCGCCCCGAGATCCAGCGCTCCCCGTCAGGCAAGGCCGACTACCGGTGGGCCCGGGACCAGGCGATCGCCGGGTGAGCTCCGCCGGCGCCCCGACCGACCGCCGGGTGGTCGTGTTCGACCTCGGCAACGTCGTGATCCCCTGGGACCGGCGCCGGGCGATCGCCTGCTTCGTCGACGACCCCGCGGAGGTGGAACGGCTCGCCGAGGAGGTCTTCGACCTCGAGGCCAACGTGCACCTCGACCGCGGCGCGGGCCTCGACGAGGTGCGGGCCGTGATGGAGGAGCGCCACCCCGGCCACGGCTGGGTGGTCGACGGCTACGTGGAGCACTTCCGGGCCAGCCTCGGCGAGCCCATCGCCGGCACCGTCGAGCTCATCGACGACCTGCTCGCCGCCGGGCGGCGCTGCGTCGGGCTGTCGAACTGGTCGGCGATCTGTTTCGAGGGCGTCGTGGAGGACTTCCCCGTGCTCGGGCGCCTCGAGGGCATCGTCATCTCCGGCGAGGAGGGCGTGTGCAAGCCCGACGAGGAGATCTACCGGCGCTGCGAGGCCCGCTTCGGCTTCGCCCCGCACGAAGCGGTGTTCCTCGACGACAGCGATCCCAACGTGGATGGCGCCCGTGCGGCGGGATGGGACGCGGTGGCGTTCACCACGCCGGCCGCGGCGCGTGCCGCGATGGTGGCGCGGGGGCTGCTGCACGCGTGAGGTGGCGCCGTAGGCTGCCGGCGTGAGCGACCCCCGGACGCTGATCCCCCGCCCCGACGAGCCACTGCCCACGGGCGAGGCCAAGACCGCCTCGGTGCAGGCGATGTTCGACGTGATCGCGCCGCGGTACGACCTGGTCAACCGGATCATGACCTTCCGGATGGACGTGGGGTGGCGGCGACGCACGGTGTCCGCCCTGGGCCTCACGCCCGGCTCCACCGTGGTCGACCTCGCCTGCGGGACCGGCGACCTGGCCCGCGACCTCGCCGACCGCCGCCTCGTGCCGATCGGCGCCGACCTGAGCCACGGGATGCTGGCCGCCGCGCCCGTGCCGTTCCCCCGCGTGCAGTGCGACGGCGCGGCACTCCCCTTCCCGGAGGCCTCGGTCGACGGCGCCACCTGCGGCTTCGCGCTGCGGAACTTCACCGACCTGCAGGCCACGCTCGACGAGCTCGCCCGGGTGACCCGCGACCGCGGCCGACTCGCCGTGGTGGAGGTGGCCGAGCCGCCGAACCCGGTGCTGCGCATGGGCCACGGCGTGTACTTCGGCCGGGTCGTGCCGGTGATCGGCGGGCTGCTGTCGGACGGGTCGGCCTACCGCTACCTGCCCCGGTCGGTGGCCTACCTGCCGGAGTGGCCGGAGTTGCGGGCCATGGCCGAGCGCGCCGGGTTCTCCGACGTGCGCCGCACGCTGCTGTCGGGCGGCATCGCGCAGCTCATCACCGCGACACGGTCGGCCCGCCGGTGAGGGCCGTCACCCGGGCCACCGATCCCGGCGACCCGGTGGCCGAGCCGGGCCGTCCGCTGGTGGCCTTCGCCTCGCCCCGGCGCACCCTGTGGGGTGACGAGGGCGTGGCGGTGCGCATCGAGCTGCCCGCGCCGTGGGTCGACCACGTGGGACAGGTGGCCGAGGTGCTCGACGGCCTGCGGGGCGACGGCGCGGTCGCGGGTCCCGGCCGCGGGCCGGTGGCGTTCGGCGCGCTGCCGTACGACCGCGACGCGGCGGCCGAGCTGGTCGTGCCCCGGGTGCTGCGGGGCCGTGACCAGGAGGGCGCCCACTGGGTCACCACCGTGGACGGGGCCGGACCGGCACCGGCGGGGACTGCGACCCCGCCGCCCGTGCCCCTCGAGGTGACGGTCCGCAGTGTGCGGAGCCCCGCCGACTGGTGCGACGACGTGGCCACCGCCACCAAGCGCATCGTCGACGGCGAGTTGACCAAGGTCGTGCTGGCCCGCGAGCTCGAGCTGCGGGCGGACGCCGCGTTCGACCCGGCCCGGGTGTTCGGCCGTCTGCGCGCCGCGGCACCCCACGCCCTGTGCTTCTGCGTCGAGGGGTTCGTGGGTGCGAGCCCCGAGCTGCTGGTCTCCCGGGTCGGCGACGTGGTGCGCGCGCACCCGATGGCCGGCACCACGCCGCGCACCGGTGACCCCGAGGTCGACCAGCGCCGGGCGGCGGAGCTGCTGGGCTCGGCGAAGAACCGGGTGGAGCACCAGATCACGATCGACATGGTCCACGAGACCCTGCTGCCGTGGTGCTCGTACCTCGACGCGGAACCCGAGCCGTCGATCGTGGCGGCCGGGCCGGTCCAGCACCTGGCGAGCCTCGTGGAGGGCCGCCTCAGCCATCCGGCGCCCTCCGCGCTCGAGCTCGTGGCCGCCCTGCACCCCACCCCGGCGGTGGGCGGCTGGCCGCGGGCCGCGGCGCTCGCCCTGCAGGCCGAGCTCGAGGGCGCCGACCGGGGCCGCTACGCCGGACCGGTCGGCTGGGTGGACGCGGACGGGAACGGCACGTGGGCCGTGGGCATCCGCTCGGTCGAGCTCTCGGGCCCCACCGCCCGCGTGTTCGCCGGTGTGGGCGTGGTGGCGGACTCCGACCCGCTCGCCGAGCTCGACGAGACCCGGGCGAAGGCCCAGGCCACCCTCGGCGCCCTGCTCCGCCTCTGACCGCCGACCGGGGGCGGTCAGAGGACGGCGTGGGTCTCCTGTGCCCAGACCTCGCGGAGGCGATCGAGCACGGAGACCACGTCCGCGAACCCCGCGAAGTGACCCTCCCCGGGCCGCACGTGCAGCTCCCCGCGCGGCAGGCGGGCGGCGAGATGGTGGCCGTGGCTCGGCGGCACGATCGTGTCGGCCAGGCCCTGCCAGACGACCACCGGCGTGCTCACCTCGGCGAGAAGGAACCCCCAGTGGCGGCTGAAGAGCGCCATGTCGTGGCCCACGGAGCGCAGTTCGCCGGCGCTGAGCAGGTCGTGGAGGAACATGGCCCGGAACGCCGCGTCGTTGAGCACCGGTCGGTCCGCGAAGCCCAGCAGACGGACGTACGCGGAGAACACCGGCTCGGCGTACGGCTCCACGTGCGGGATCACCCGGCCCAGCGCGGCGCCCACCGGGCTGCGCAGCAGCTCGAAGGCGGGCGCGCCGAACCGCATCACCCGGGTGTAGGAGAACACCGCGTCCGGCCCGCGGGTCGGGCCGAGGCCGCCGAGCAACGTGGCGGCCACCACCCGGTCGGGCGCGTGGTGGGCCACGGCGAGGGTGTACGGCCCGCCGCCGGACAGTCCCACCACGGCCACCCGGTCGAGACCGAGGCCGTCGAGCAGGGCGACGGCATCGGGCGCGAAGTCCACGATCCGGTGGTAACGGTGGTCGGTCGAGCGGCCGTTGCCGGGGCGCTCCACCGAGATCACCCGGAAGCCCCGGTCGAGCGCCACCCGATCGACGGTCGGGGGGATCTGGTGCCGGGCCCCGGGCGTGCCGTGGAACCACAGCACCGGGTCCCCGTCGGGATGGCCGTACTCGGCCCACGCCAGCACCCGCCCCTCGGCCACACGGGTGGTACCCACCCGGCGCGGCACCGGCGGCGAGGTCAGCTCCGCGTCGAGCGCGGCGAGGTCCCGCTCCGCCGCGAGCCGCACTGCCTCCTGGTCCTGACCCATTCCGCGCCCCCCGATCGGCGTCACGGACGACGCTAGCGCCCGTCCCCGAGTGCGCCGCAGACGGCGTCGTCGAGCTCCCGGTGGACCGCCACGTTGGCGTCGCGTTCGGAGTCGACCACCACCACCCGCGCCCCGCGCCGGGTGAGGGCGCCGGCGAGGGCGGCCTGCAGCCCCGTGCGGCTGGCCACCCGCTCGGCGGGGAGCCCGTGGGCCGCGGCCACGGCGACGAGGTCGGTGCCGTGCGGGGTCCCGAAGAGCTGCTCGAACCGGTCCTCGGGCAGGTGGCCCCGCTGGGGCAGGAAGGAGAAGATGCCGCCGCCGTCGTTGTCGACCACCACCACGACCAGGTCCACGCCACGCCGGGCCAGCCCCACCAGCGCGCCGACGTCGTGGAGGAAGGCCAGGTCGCCGATGAGCAGGGCGGTCGGCGCGCCCGACAGCGCGACGCCCACCGCGGTGGAGGTGACGCCGTCGATCCCGTTGGCCCCCCGGTTCGACAGCACCCGCACCCCGTCACGGGGCGGCGCGAACCACTCGAGGTCGCGCACCGGCATGGACGACGACACCACCAGCGTGGCGCCCGGGGCGAGCGTGCCGAGCAGGTCCACCGCGACCGCCGGCTCGGTGGCCTCCTTGTGCGCCGACAGCGCGGTCACCACCGCGGCGCCGGCGGTGACCTCGGCGCTCGCCCAGGCCCGGGCCCACCCCTCCGGCGCCGGATCGGGTTTCACACCGGCCAGGCGGCGACAGAGCTCGGCGGGATCCGCGTGCAGCGTCCGCGCCAGCACCCGCTGGGGGTCCGGCACCCGGTCCGCCCGGTCGACACCCACCTGCAGGGCCCCCGATGCGGCCAGGAACTCGCCGAGCACCTTCGACGCCGGCGCCCCGCCGAGCCGGAGGACCACCTCGGGTCGCAGGGCCTCCGCCGTGGGTGCGTGGCGCAGGAGCGCGTCGAAACCTGCGACCACACCCGGTGCGGGGACCCGACAGCCGGAGGCTGCGTCCGCGAGCACCGGCCAGCCGAGCGTCCGGGCGAGGCCGAGCACCGCGTCGCGGTCCTCGGCCGCCTCCGCGGCATGGGCGTCGTCGGTGCGCACCGTGCGCGCCCCGGCCACCACCACGCCGCGGCGGCCGGCCACCGCGCCCGCGAGCCGGGCGAGCTCCTCGTCGGGGAGGCTCCATGCGGCGCCCGGGCGCGGCGCGGGGAGCGGGTCGCCGGGCGGCGGGAGCTCGCCCACCTCGCCCACGAGCGGCTCCCGGAACGCGAGGTCGAGGTGCACCGGGCCGGGCACGGCACCGAGGGTGCGGATCCACGCGTCACGCGCCAGGTCGCGCCACCACGGGGCCCCCTCGGCCGAGGGCGGCCCCGGCTCGCAGTACCAGCGGACCGCGCCGCCGTAGAGGTCGCGCTGGTCGATGGTCTGCGGGGCCCATACGCCCTGCAGCTCCGGGGGCCGATCCGCGGTGACCACGAGGAGCGGCACCGCGGCCTGGTGCGCCTCCACCACTGCGGCGTGGAACTCCGCGGCGGCCGTGCCGCTCGTGCAGAGCAGCAGCGCGGGCCGGCCGGTGGCGAGCCCGAGGCCGAGGGCGGTGAACGAGGCGGAGCGCTCGTCGAGCACCACGTGGGTGGCGACCCGTTCGTCGGCGGCGAGCGCCACGGCCACCGGCGTGGACCGCGAACCCGGTGACACCACCGCATGGCGGAGACCGCAGCGCACCCACTCGTCCACGAGCGTGGCGCAGCACGTGGCGTTCACGTCACCGACGGACGGCGGGGCGGGCTCGGGCGGTTGGTCCGGGACGGCAGGCGGTACAGGCATGGGCCGGGCAAGCCTACGGTGGGACCGTGCCTGCACGGCCATCCGACCCCACCCCGGCACCCGCCGACCTGCTGGTGGCCCGCTCGCTCGGCCCGGCCGCCGGTGGGCACACCCCGGTGGTGTTCCTGCACGGCTTCGCGCAGACCGGCGCCTGCGGCGGCCCGCTGGTGGACGCCCTGAGCGATGACCGCCCGGTGCTGCTCCCCGACCTGCCCGGCCACGGCGACCCACCCCGGCACGCGGACGCGGACCTCGTCGCGGCCGCGGCGCTGGTGGACGCCACTGCCCGCGCCGCGTTCGGCGACCGGCCGGTGGACGTGGTCGGGTACTCGATGGGCGGTCGCATCGGTCTGGTGTGGGCCACGGCCGCGCCCGGGCGCGTGCGGCGGGCGGTGCTGGTGGGGGCGACGGCCGGCCTCCGCAGCGCGGACGAGCGGGCCGAGCGGCGGACGGCCGACGAGGTGCTGGCACGGGGGCTGGAGAAGGAGGGCGTCGCGACGTTCCTCGAGCAGTGGCTCGCGCTGCCCCTGTTCGCCGGGCTGCCGGCGTGGGCCCGCTTCGAGGACGAGCGGCGTCGCAACACCGCTGCGGGCCTGGCCGCGTCGCTGCGCCACTGCGGCACCGGCACGATGGAGCCCCTGTGGGACCGCCTCGGCGAGCTCCCACCCACCCTGTTCCTCGCCGGCGCGGAGGACCACCGCTTCGCCGCGCTCGCCGAGGGAATGGCCGAGGCGACCGGGGCACCATCGCGTGCCGGGACGGTGCCGGGTGCCGGCCACGCGGCGCACCTCGAACGGCCCGGCGAGGTCGCCGCCCTGGTGCGCGCCCACCTCGACGGCACCGACCCGTGATGCGGCTCAGACCGTGACGAGCAGCCCCACGGCCATCAGCACGCCGTAGACGAGCTGGACCCGCCCGGTCTCCGCGAGCACCACGATCAGGCCACGCCCCCTCGCACCGCTCAGCACCCGCACGATCGGCGCCCGAGCGAGCACGAGCGCCACGAAGGCCAGCGCGGCGAGCGGCCGACCACCGGCGCCCGCCACCACCGGCAGCAGCACGAACGGCACCACCAGCAGCACCACGTAGAGGATCCGGGTGCGGCGGTCACCGAGGCGGACCGCGAGCGTGCGCTTGCCCGCGCGGGTGTCGCCCGGGATGTCACGCAGGTTGTTGACCACCAGCAGCGACGTCGCGAGGCAGCCCATCGCCACGCCCGCCACCACCGGCAGCCACGTGATCGTGAGGGCCTGCACGTAGTAGGAGCCCACGGTGGCCACGAGGCCGAAGAACACGAACACGAACACCTCGCCCAGGCCCGCGTAGCCGTAGGGGTTCGGCCCACCCGTGTAGAACCAGCCCGCCGCGATGGCCGCGATGCCCACGAGGACGAGCCACGGGTCCACCCAGATCACCAGCGGCAACCCGCAGAGCGCGGTGAGGCCGAACGCGATGAGCATCGCCCGCTTCACCTCGCCCGGCGTGGCCAGGCCGTTGCCCACGAGGCGGGGCGGCCCCACGCGGGCGCCCGGGTCGTCGGTGCCGCGGCGGCCGTCGGAGTAGTCGTTCGCGTAGTTGGTGGCGACCTGCACGAACAGCGCCGTGCCCAGCGCGCAGAGGAAGACCCAGGCGGTCAGGTCGCCGTTGGCGGCGGCCGCGGTGCCCACCAGCACGGGGGCCACCGCTGCCGGCAGCGTACGGGGCCGGGCGCCGAGCACCCACCGACGCCAGTCGGTGGGCAGCGGCAGTGGCTCGGGGGCGTTCACGGCGCCGGTTCTACCAGCCGCTCGCGGGCGGCGGGATGGGCCCGGAGCACGTCGAGCACGGCCTCGGCCTCCGCCCCCGGGAACCTCGTGGCGGCCCCCAGCCGGTGGCGTCGGCGGAGGTGGAGGACCCGGATCTCCACGAGCACCACGCCAGGGCGGCGCACCACGGCCAGCTCCTCCACCCGGTCCCAGTCCACCTCGAAGCTCACCGCGAGGTTCCGACACGCGAGCCCCCCGTCGTCGAGGACCGCCCGCTGGGTCAGGGCCCGCCAGGACAGCACCAGGGCGAGGCCCACGGTGAACACCGCGAGCAGCGCGGGTGGCACCGGGTCGTCGGGCCCGCTGCGCAGGCCGCTGTTCCACAGGCGGAACGCCACGAGCGCGAGGGCCCCCACCGGTGCCGCCACCGCTGCGGCCCACGCCGGGGGGCCCGGCGCGAGCTCGACGCGCATGCCGCTCACCGGGGCACCGAGCGGTGGATGCGCCACAGCATCCGCAGCACGCGGCGCCGAGTGGGGGCCACCCGGTCCGAGGACCACGGCGCGGGCGGGGGCTCCACCACCGAGCAGAGCCCGAGCAGCGGGCCGTCGTAGTTCACCCGCCAGCCCGCCCAGGCCCGCCACGCCGCGTCCCGGTCGGCCACGAGCGGCACCCCGGCCGCGTCGAGCTCCTCGAGGCACGCGTCGAACTCCTCGCGGGTCACCGAGATGGGGTCGCCGGGCGACGGGTCGGGGTCGTAGGGAACCAGGAACTGATCGGCCACCTCGCGCAGGCACAGGAACCCGGCACGGATCGCGAGGGCGGTGGACGGAAGCCTCGGCACGTCGACCGCGCTGTGGAGCATCGCCGCGCTGTCGAGCAGGGCGCCCGCGGAGGTGAGCCACGACCGGCCCTCGCCCGAGCGGAAGTACACGAGCGACGGGTACGACGTGTGGGTCTCCTCGAGCTCGGAGAACCAGTCCTCCCACTCGGCCCACGTGTCGGCGAGATCACCGAGGCCCCTGATGCTCTGCTGGCGGATGAGGAACGTGGCCACCGACGGCGGCTCGCCCGCCCGGCTCGCCATCTGCGCCACGAGCACCTCCCGCCGCGAGAACGCCGAGTAGATGGTGGGGAGGAACGAGATCAGCAGGCCGACGAGGCCGAGGCCGATCAGCGCCTCCAGCACCTCCACCAGGCGGGCCGGGGACGGCTCGGCCGACACGAAGCCGAGCGTGGTCAGGCTCGAGCCGCTCACCTGCAGCGCGTCCAGCCAGGACAGGTCGCCGAGCGCCCAGTAGACGGGCGTGAACCCGAGGATCACGAGCAGCGCCCACGTCCCCGCGAGCAGCACCAGCGCCACGGGGGCGTACTGGCTGAGCAGCCGCTCGCGGCGGGCCGGGGAGGCCCACCGGAGCGGCAGGTCGAGCGAGCGCCGCACGGACAGGAACACCGCGGCGGTGAGCACGGGCCGCTGGCCCCGGGGCACGACCACGGTGCGCACGGCGGAGAACAGCACGGCGCCGACCAACCACAGGCCGGCCAACGACAGCAGCACCTCGGCCACCGACCCGATCACCGACCCGTGCCGCATGCGGCCCGACGCTACCGTCGGTGCGGTGAGCACACCGACGACGGCGGACAGGTCCCCGGGATCGGCGCGGTCCGGTGCCTGACCTGGTGGCGGTCGCGCTGCCCGGCGGACCGACCTTCGTGGAGGAGCTCGAGCGGGCGTGGGACGCGGGCGACGCCGTCCTCCCGCTCGACCCCGCGCTCCCGGCGCCGCAGCTCGACCTGTTGCTCGAGCGCATGGCACCCGCCCGCGTCGTGACCGCCGAGGGGGTCACGGACCGCCCGGGCGGGATCCCGGTGGAGCCGGGTGACGCACTCGTTGTCACCACCTCCGGCACGACCGGCGAGCCGAAGGGCGCGGTGCTCACCCACGCCGCCGTCGAGTACGCGGCCTTCGCCTCCGCCACCGCGCTCGGTGTGGCCACCGACGTGTGCTGGCTGGCGTGCCTGCCCCTGTCGCACGTGGGCGGGCTGTCGGTGGTGACCCGGGCGCTGCACACCGGGGTCGGCCTCGAGGTGGTCCCCCGGGCGGAACCCACCGTGATCGACCGGGCCGCCCGCGACGGGGCGACCCACGTGTCGCTCGTGCCCACCGTGCTGCGACGCATCGACCCGGCACCGTGGCGCACGATCCTGCTGGGCGGGTCCGCGGTGCCCGAGGACCGACCACCCAACACCGTGGCCACCTACGGCATGACCGAGTCGTTCGGCGGCGTGGTCTACGACGGCCTGGCCCTCAACGGCGTCTCGCTGCGCATCGCCGGGCCCGCGGGCGCGCCGGCCGACGAGCCCGGCCCGATCGAGCTGCGGTCCCCCACCCTGCTCCGCGCCTACCGCGACGGCACCGATCCGCTCGCCGCGCACGGCGGGTGGTTCCGCACGGGCGACCTGGGCACCCTCGATCCCTCCACCGGACGGCTCCGGGTCGCCGGACGGGCTGACGACCTGATCATCACCGGCGGGGAGAAGGTGTGGCCGTCGGTGGTGGAGGACGCCCTGGCCGGCCACCCACGCGTCCTGGCGGTGGCCGTCGCGGGCCGCCCCGACCCCGAGTGGGGCGACCGGGTGGTGGCGTGGGTCGTGGCGGCCGATCCGTCCACCCCGCCGACGCTCGAGGACGTGCGGGCGTGGGTGAAGGAACGCCTGCCGGCCGCGGCCGCGCCCCGCGAGCTGGTGCTGGTGGATTCGCTCCCCCGCACCTCGCTCGGCAAAATCGTCCGCGGACGCTTGGAGTGACGGTGGACGGGATCCAGGAGAGCGCAGCCGAGACGTTCGGGGGGATCACCTTCGACCACGTCGCCCTGGCCGTGCACCACCTCACCGACCCGTGGCCGCTGTTCGCCGACGCCCTCGGCGGCCGCTACCTCGACCGTGGCATCGCAGCGGGGTTCGGCTGGACCCAGCTGCGGTTCGCGCAGGGGTTCGTGCTGGAGGGCCTGCACCCGGAGCGCACCGACGAGGACGACTTCCTGGTGCGCTTCCTGGAGCGCTCCGGGCCCGGGCCGCACCACCTCACCTTCAAGGTCGGGGACCTCGACGCCGCGCTCGCCGGGCTCGCCGCTGCGGGCATCGAGCCGGTCGGCGTCAACCGGGCCGACCCCGCCTGGCAGGAGGCGTTCGTGCACCCCCGTGACGCCCACGGGATCGTCGTGCAGCTCGCCCAGCCGGGCACCGAGCCGCCGGCACCGATCGAGCCCGAGGGGTTCCCCGACCTGCCCTTCGACCACCCCGTGGCCTCGCTCGGACGGGTGGTGCACGCCGTGGCCGACCTGCCCGGCGCAGTGGCGCTGTTCCGCGACGTGCTCGGCGGCCGGGTCGTGGCGAGCGGTGCCGCGGTCGACGGCAACCACTGGGTGGAGCTCGGCTGGAGCGGCCCGGGCCGGCTCCGACTGCTCGAGGGCGCCCATGCGGCGATCGCGGCGTGGCTCGACGGCCGGCCGGGCCGGCTGCGGCATCTCTACTTCAACTTCGACGAACCCGCGCAGGTGCCGGGCGCGGTGCGCGAGGCGCAGGGTCGGTGGGTGGTGGAGGACGACGACGTGCTCGGCGTCCGGCTGGTCATCGCGTCCAACGCCCGCTGAGGTCTCCCCGCCGGGAGGGTTCCGGTCAGAGGAGCATGCCGCCGTCGACCACCAGCTGCGTGCCGGTGATCCACGACGACGCGTCCGAGGCGAGGAACACCGCGGCGTCCGCGATGTCGGACGGCTCGCCGAGGCGCCCCAGGGGCACGAGCCGCGCCACGGCGTCCTCGTTCCGCTCCCACAGCGCCCGGGCCATGTCGGTCTTCACGAGCCCCGGGCAGATGGCGTTCACCCGGACGCCCGGGGCGAGCTCCTTGGCCAGCGAGCGCGTGAGGTGCAGGAGCGCCGCCTTCGTCACGTTGTAGTGGCCGATCGAGGTCTCCACCGACAGCCCGCCGATCGACGAGATGTTGATCACGTTGCCGCCGTGCTCCCCCATCCACTGGCGCCAGGCCTCCTGCGCCCACACGAACGCGCCGCGGAGGTTCACGTCGTAGGTCTTGTCGAGGCGGGGCAGGTCGATGTCGATCATGCGACCCATGTACGGGTTGGTCGCCGCGTTGTTGACCAGGACGTCGAGGCGACCGAAGCGCCCGATCGTGGCCGCCACGCACGCGGCCGCCGCCTCCGGGTCACCCGCGTTGGCCGCGAACACGTCGAGCTCGGCGTCGCCGGTGGGTTCCATCCCGGCCCGGGCCTCGAGGAGGGCGTCCTCCTTGCGCGACGACAGCATCACCGAGGCCCCGGCCGCCGCGTAGGCCGCGGCGATCGCCCGTCCGATCCCGCGCGACGCCCCCGTCACCAGTGCCACCTTGCCGTCGAGTCGCAGTTCCATGGGGCCGCACCGTAGCCACCGGCCGCCGGCGGCGAGGCGTGGCGGGATTCGTCAGGATCTTGTCCTTGCTGCCACCCTCGGGGCCCTGCAGGATGGTCCCATGGCCGAGGACGAACGACGCGTGGTGCTGTTGTGCGTCGACCGGCTCCACCTGCTCGACCTCGGCGGACCCGCCGAGGTGTTCCGGGCCGCCAACCTGCTCGGCGCCCGCCCGCCCTACCGGAACCTGGTCGTGACGCCCGACGGCGGGCCGGTGCGGGCCGACAGCGGCGTGCAGGTCGGCGCGGACGCCTCCCTCACCGAGGTGCTGGCCGGCACCGATCCGATCGACCTGTTCCTCGTCATCGGCGGCATCGGGATCGAGGCCGCCCTCGGCGACGACCGACTCCGCTCCGCCGTGCGGGAACTGGCCGGCCGGGCCCGGCGGATCGGGTCGGTGTGCACCGGCGCCCTGCTCCTGGCCGACGCCGGGCTGCTCGACGGCCGCCGTGCCACCACCCACTGGGCCGACACCGACCGGCTGGCCGAGCGCCACCCCGAGGTGACCGTGGAGGCCGACCACATCTACGTGCGCGACGGCGAGGTGTGGACCTCGGCCGGCGTCACCACCGGCATCGACCTGGCCCTGGCGCTCGTGGAGGAGGACCACGGCAGCGACCTGGCCCACGCCGTGGCCGGCTGGCTCGTCGTCTTCACCCGGCGACCGGGCGGCCAGTCGCAGTTCAGCGCGCAGCTGTCCGCCCGGCCCGCCCGGCGCGGCGAGCTGCGCGACCTGCAGCGCTGGCTGCCCGACCACCTCGCGGAGGACCTCGGCGTCCCGGCGCTGGCGGCCCGGGCCGGGATGAGTGAGCGGACCTTCGCCCGCGCCTTCCGGGCCGAGACCGGCACCACACCAGCGGTCTACGTGGAGTCGATGCGCCTCGAGGCGGCGCGACGGCTGCTCGAGACCACCGACCTGACCGTCGCCGCCGTGGCCCGCGAGACCGGCTTCCGCAGCCCGGAGCGGCTCCACCGGGCCGTCCGGCGCCACCTCGGCACCACGCCCGACCGCTACCGCCAGCACTTCGCCCACGCCCCGGCCTGAGCCGGGACCGAACCAGGAGAACCACCCCGTGCAGATCGCCATCGCCGTCTACCCCGACCTCACCGTGCTCGACGTGATCGGCCCCTACCAGGTGCTCAGCCGCCTGCCCGGGGCCGAGGTGGTGCTCTGCGCCGAACGGCCGGGGCGCGTCACCGACGACAACGGCCTGCTCCACCTCGACGTCGAGGCGTCCTTCGACGACGTGGCGGAGCCCGAGGTGCTCCTGGTCGGCGGCGGCCTCGGCACCCGCCGGCTCATGCACCCTGGTAGCCCGATCGTGGAGTGGATCCGCACCGCCCACCCCGGCACCACCTGGACCACCTCGGTGTGCACGGGCTCCCTGCTCCTCGGTGCGGCCGGGGTCCTCGAGGGCCTCGACGCCACGACCCACTGGAACGCGGTGGAGCACCTCGAGTCCTTCGGCGCCACCTACGTGCACGAGCGCGTGGTCGAGCGTGGCAAGGTCATCACGGGTGCCGGCGTGTCGGCCGGGATCGACATGGCGCTCACCCTGGTCGACCGTCTGCAGGGCCCGATGGTGGCCCAGGCGATCCAGCTCGCCATCGAGTACGACCCCCAGCCGCCGTTCGACGCCGGGTCGCCCTCGACCGCCCCGGCCGAGGTCACCGAGCTGGTGCGCTCGCTGATGGACGCGGCCGAGGCCGAGGTGATCGGCGGCTGATCAGTCGTCGGTGCCGGAGCGCACGATCACCACGGGGCATGGCGCGTTCGCCGACACGTAGGTGCTCACCGAGCCGAGCAGGGCCCGGCGGATGGCCCCCAGGCCGCGGGAGCCGATCACGAGGGCGGCCACGCCGCGCTCCTCGGCCAGCCGGCACATCGCGGGGCCCGGGTCGCCGGAGAGGGTGACCGTGTCGATCGTCAGGCCGTCGGGCAGCGCGGCCACGGTGCGGTGCAGCGCAGCCTCGGCGCCCTCCTTGGCAGCCGTCCAGGCCTCGTCGACCTCGGCGTCGGTGGCCATGCCACCGGCGAAGCCGGACTCGAGGCCGCGGGTGGCCGCATCGGGTGTGTCGGCCACGCAGGCCACGATCACCTCGTCGGGCGGGGCCAGCAGGGCCAGGCCGGCCGCGGCGGCGGCCACGGCGTCGTCGGATCCGTCGGTGCCGATCAGGACTCGCATGGGGTTCTCCGGTCTCGGGTGGTCAGCGGGCGTCGGAACGGGCCTGCGCCCGCTTGGTGCGTGAGCGGGCGGTGGCGCTCGCCTTCTTCGTGGCCGGCGTGCGGCGCTGGACCTTCGCCGAGCGGGCGCCACCGGTGCTCCGGGGCGCGTCGGCCGTGGTCCCCCCGCGGGACTCGCCGCGGGCCGCGGCCAGGCGCTCGGCCTTCAGGGCCTTGGCGCTCGCCGCGGCGGCCTTCGAGAGCTCACGGCTCACCCGGGCCAGGGCGTCCTCGAACACCTCGGCCTTGTGACGGGTGCGGGCGTGCGCCGCGCTGGCCCGGCCGCGGGAGGCATCCGCGCCAACCTGCTCCCCCGCCCGGCGGCGGTAGAGCTTCGTGTACTTCCGGCGGGTGCGGCGGATCCGGTCGTGGAGCTCGGAGAGCTGGTCCTCGTCCATGGTGGACAGGGAGGCGGGCTCGCACTCACGCAGCAGCTCCTGCTCGGACTCGTTGAGCATGGCCAGCGTGGACGGTGATGCGGGCATCGGACTCCTCGGTGGGTCGCGGCGGCCCCGTTGTGCCGCGAGGGCGGAAACTAGCCGCTGGGCACCGTGGGTAGCGTGCCCCCATGGCCAACCGCCTCGCCCATGAGACCAGCCCCTACCTCCGCCAGCACGCCGAGAACCCCGTCGACTGGTTCCCGTGGGGCGACGAGGCCGTCGCCACGGCGCGTGCCGGCGACCGACCGGTGCTGCTGTCGGTGGGGTACTCGTCCTGCCACTGGTGCCACGTCATGGCGCACGAGTCCTTCGAGGACCCCGACACCGCGGCGCTCATGAACGACTGGTTCGTGAACGTGAAGGTGGACCGGGAGGAGCGCCCCGACGTGGACGCGATCTACATGGAGGCCACCCAGGCCATGACCGGCCACGGGGGATGGCCGATGACCGTGTTCATGACCCCCGACGGCGCCCCCTTCTTCTGCGGGACGTACTTCCCGTCGGAGCGCCGGGGCGGCCAGCCCTCGTTCCGCGAGCTGCTCACCGCGGTCCACGAGGCGTGGACGGAGCGGCGGGAGGAGCTGCTCGAGCAGGCTGGCCGGCTGACCGAGGCGCTGGAACGCCAGGCCCCGCCGGCGGGTGGCGACGAGCTGCCCGGCACGGAGCTGCTCGAGGAGGCCACGATGTCGGCGCTGGCCGCGCTCGACGACCAGTGGGGCGGCTTCGGGCGGGCGCCGAAGTTCCCGCAGGCGATGACGCTCGGGCACCTGCTGCGGCACCACGCCCGCACCGGCTCGGCGACCGCGCTCGAGGCGGTGACCACCTCGCTCGACGCCATGGCCTCCGGCGGCATCTACGACCACGTGGGCGGGGGCTTCGCCCGCTACTCGGTCGACGAGCGGTGGCTGGTGCCGCACTTCGAGAAGATGCTCTACGACAACGCACTCCTCGTCCGCCTGTACGCACAGGCCCTGCAGGTGACCGGCGACGAGCGATACCTGCAGGTGCTCGAGGAGACCGTCGGGTACGTGCTGCACGACCTGTCGCACCCCGACGGGGGCCGCTACTCCGCCGAGGACGCCGACAGCCTGCCCCGCGCCGGCGCCGATCACGCCGAGGAGGGGGCGTTCGCCACCTGGACACCCGACGAGGTGCACGCCGCCCTCGCCGCCGCGGGGATGGAGGACCGCACCGACGCCGTGTGCGCCTGGTACGGGATCACCCCCGGCGGGAACTTCGAGGGCCGCTCCATCCCGAACCGGCTGCACGACCGGGGCAACTGGGTGCGGCCGCCCGAGATCACCGAGGCACGCGCCGCGTTGTTCGCCGCGGCCCGCACGCGTCCCCGCCCCGGCCTCGACGACAAGGTCCTGACCGAGTGGAACGGGCTCTTCCTCGCCGGGCTGGCCGACGCCGCGGCCGCCACCGGCCGCGAGGACTGGCTGGCCGAGGCCGAGCGCACGGCCACCTTCCTGTGCGACCGCCTGCGCCGCGACGACGGCCGTTGGCTGCGGTCCTGGCAGGCCGACGCCGACGAGGGCCGCGGCGCGGCGCGCCACCTGGCCTACGCGGCGGACTACGGCGGGCTGCTCGACGGGTTCCTCGCCCTCCACTCGGCCACCGGGCGGCAACGTTGGCTCGCCGAGGCCGAGGCGGTCGCCGACGGGATCGTCGAGCTGTTCTGGGACCCGGCGGGCGGCGTGTTCACCACCGGCGACGACGCCGAGGCCCTCCTCACCCGGCCCCAGGAGCTGATGGACAACGCAACTCCGTCCGCGGTGAGCCTCGCGGCGGTCGGCTTCCTCCGGCTCGAGGCGCTGACCGGCGAGACGCGCCACGGCGAGCACGCCCGCACGCTGCTGCGCCGCTACGGCCCGCTGGCCGGCCGCCACGCCCTCGGGTTCGGCAACCTCCTGTGGGCGGTGGAGCTCGCGGCGGTCGGGGTCACCGAGGTGGTGGTCACCGGCGACCGGCCGGACCTGGTGGGCGCGGTCCAGCGCCGGTTCCTGCCCGGCGCGGTGCTGACGTGGGGCGAGCGCGGCGACGGGCCGCTGTGGGAGGGCCGCGACGAGGAGGGTGCGGACGGCCGGGCCTACGTCTGCCGGAACCACGCCTGCCGCGCGCCGGCGACCACGGTCGAGGACCTCCTCGCCGAGCTCACCCCCGCGGACTAGGGCTCAGCCGGGGGGCTGCAGGTCGGGCGGCAGCGGCGGGGGCTGTTGCGACGGCGGCGGGGTGTACGGCGGCGGCGTCGCGGCGGGAGGTGCCATGGGTGCGGCCACGGCGCCCGCACCGGCCGGCACCGCCACGCCGTCCCTGTGGTCGGGCACCTCGATGAACGGGACGACCTTGTGGTCGAGCATCCCCTTCGACACCCAGTTCCGCTTGTCCGCCCAGATGATGAGCGGCGGCAGCACCACCAGGGCCGCGAGCAGCGCGATCGCGATCTTGATGGCGACGAACAGGCCGAAGTTGCGCAGCAGCGGCAGCGACGAGAACGAGATCACCGCCACGCCGGCGATCGCGGTCATGGCCGACACGATGAACGCCCGGCCGGTGCGCGCCGCGGTCACGTCGATGGCGTGGCGGGGTTCGAGCCCGCGTCGCCGTTCCTCGATGTACCGCAACAGGATCAGCGAGGTGAACTCGGTGCACGTGGCCACCACGAGCGGGCCGCCCACCGCGGTCATCGGACTGAGCTCGATGCCCAGCGCCCAGATCGCGAGCGTGGCCACGCCGGAGGCGACGAGCACCGGCACCATCGACAGCAGGGCCCGGGTGAAGGACCGCAGCCGGATCAGCAGGAACAGGAAGACGAAGCCCGCCGCATACCAGGTGAGCTGGGTCAGGTTGGCCTCGAGGTTCTCGAGCAGCCCCACGCCGACCACGGCGAGGCCCGACGGCGTGAGCTTCGTGCCCTCCGGCGGCGCGGCGTCGCGGCGGAACCCGTTCACCACCACGGCGCGGTCCTCGAGCGAGCCCGGCTTGGTCAGCATGATGATGTTGAGGTTCTTGCCGTCGGGCGACGCGGTGGAGGTCTGGACGTCCTTGGGCGCGACCTGCCACGCGGCCTGCACGGTCTCCGCCTGGGGGTTCTGCGGCTTCGCCCCGGGCACGTCGGTCAGGTCGGCCACCGTCGCCACGATGGAGGAGCCCACCAGCAGCACGTCGGGGAACCGTTCGAACTCCTGCTGGGTGAACTCGTTGACGTAGTCCACGGTCGGCTGGTTGAAGAGGCTCTGGCCGTTCGTGGAGGTGACGAACACGCCGAGCTCGGAGGACCCGCCGATCTCCCGTTCCACCGAGCGGAGGTCCTTGATGACCTGGCTGTCCTGGTTCACCCAGTTGATCGGGTCGGTCTCGAGCTTGATGTCCGGCTCGACGAGGCTGCCGCCGACGAACACCAGCACCGACACCAGGGCCAGCGGCAGGGCGAAGGAGCCCGGCACGCTACCCAGCCAGACCACGAGCCGGCCGAGGCGGCCCTCGGAGAAGTCCCGGGCCTTGGTCGGGCTGCGGTACTCGCGCATGCCCAGGATGGCGAGGGGGTTGATGATCGAGCTGGCGCAGATGGCCACGATGCCCACCGTGAGGAGCCAGCCGAACTCCCGCACCATCGGCACCCGGGAGAACTGGATGGCGAGGAACGCGAAGACCGCGTCGAAGGTCACCACCAGCAGGGCCGGGCCGAGGCCGCGCGCGGCCTCCTGGATCGGGTGTGGTGACTCGTCGATGATCACCTCCTCCTCGATCCTCGAGTGCATCTGGATCGCGTAGTCGATGCCGATGCCGAGCATCACCGGGAGGCCCGCGATCGTCACGAGGGTCAGGGGTATCCCGATGAAGCCCGCGAGCCCGAAGGCCCAGATCACCCCCAGGATCACCACGGCGAGGGGCAGCAGCCGCCAGCGCACGTTGAAGAACAGCATCAGGATGACCACCATCACAGCCACCGCGATGCCGCCGAGGGTGAGCATCCCGCCCTGCAGGTAGTCGTTGATGTCCTTCAGCAGGACGGGCGCGCCGGTGGTGATGGTCGAGGCGTTCGGGAACTGCAGGCCCTTCGCCGCGGCGACCACGGCGTCGGACGCCGTCCCCTCGTCCTTGATCGACATGTTCCCGTCGAGACGGGTGATCATGAGCGCGTGCGTGTCGTCCGGGAAGAACGGGCGCAGCGCCTTCCGGACCTGTCCCGCGTTGTCGTACAGGAGGAACTGCACGTAGGCGGGGTTGTCGAGGGTCTGCTGGTCCGGCGGGATCGCGGCGAGGCGCTGGGTGGTGACGGACAGATCCGCGGTGCGCGCCGCGGCACCCGCGGTGTCGCCGGATGCGGTGGCCTCCTCCTGGGCGTGCAGTAGGGCCTTGGCCGCGATGGCGTCGAACAGCGTGCCGCCGGGTGGCGCCTGGACCAGCGTGGAGGAGAACTCGAGCGCGGTGAGGGGCGAGATCACGCCCTGCACGCCGTCGATGGCCCGGATCTCGTCGGAGACCTTGGTGAACGTGGCGTTGCCCTCGGCGGTGAAGAGCGAGTCGACCTTCTGGCCCTCGTTCATCGTGATGACCGAGAGCATCGCCTGCCCGCCGAACAGGTCCTGGTAGCGGACGCTGTCCTTGTAGACGATGTCGTCGCGGTTCAGGTAGCTGTCCTGGCCGGTGGCGAACTCGAGGCGGGTGATGCCGCTGCCGATCACCACGGTGAAGATCAGCCCGATCACCGACACCAGACCGGCTCGCTTGCCCAGGTTGACGGCCAGCCACGACCAGAACCGCTGCATGGATCCCCCTGACGGAAAACGTGTGCGGGCGCAACCTACACGCCTCGCCGCGTTCAGCGGGGCGTCACCAGCGAGCGTGGTGGAGGTGCTGGGCCGCGGCGGGCCGGCCGGCCGTCGCGGAGCGCGACGGGGCCCGCCCGCCGGGGGCCGGGCGGCCGAGCGCGAGGGTGCCCAGCGCCCGTCGGCCGTCGGGGACACCGAGCGCGGAGCGCACGGCCGCCTCGTGGCCGAACTGGCCGAAGAACAGCGCGCCGAGGCCCTCGGCCTCCGCCGCGAGGAGCACCGCCATCACCGCCGCGCCACCGTCGACGAACCAGTACGGCACCGGCCAGTCCTCCGCCGCGTCACCGAGGCCGGTGGCGGCCTTGTCGGCCCGGGCGTAGCGCTCCACGTACGCGGCGGGATCGACGTACGGGACCACGAGCAACGGGGCCAGCAGCAGACCGGGCCAGCGGAACGCCGCCCGGCGCGGTGCGGGCAGGGTCACGTCCCAGTAGCGGGCGGTGTCGTCGCCCTCGAGCACCACGAGGTCGAGGGCGTGCGTGTTGCCGGCGGCGGGGCCCCGGAAGGCAGC
Organism: Microthrixaceae bacterium; assembly: GCA_049316905.1. Lineage (GTDB taxonomy): Bacteria > Actinomycetota > Acidimicrobiia > Acidimicrobiales > Microtrichaceae > CAIPVR01. The sequence continues at coordinate 22,799 of JBMOJH010000001.1, forward strand.
GGCCAGCACGCGCTCGCGCACTGCGGGCGGGACCGGTTCGGGCAGGAAGTCGCGGCACATGCGCCGCGACGTCAGGACCTCGGTGAGGTCGGGCCGGGCGGTCACCCGTGCTTGAGGAGCTCCTCGGCCATGACCCAGCCGCTGACCACGAGGCAGTCACCCCGCTCCACGTCGATGCCCACGAAGAGCTCGTCGAGGGAGGGATCGAGCTTCTCGGGCTTGAGCGACTCGTGGTCGATCACGAGCGGCGGGGTGCCGTCGCCGGTGATCACGAAGGTGTGCTCGTCGTAGCGGTCGGCGGCCACGTCGTAGCGCTTCACGAGGCGGCGACCCCAGGCCCGCTCCTCGCCGGAGTGCTTGCCCTCCGTCCGGGGGACGATGTCGGTGAGCAGCTTGAACGCCTCGAACCCGGAGGGCGAGTTGATGCGGGCGCCCATGAGCACGTCCTCGTCGGGGAACGCCATGAGGGCCCGGCGGAAGTTGTCGCTCACGATCGCCTTCAGGACGGCGTCGCGCTTGGAGTGCCGCTTGACGGTGGCCGGCCCCATGATGATCGCCGGGGTGCCACCGATCCGCTCGAGAGTGGAGATGGAGAAGCCGCGGAGGTGGTTGCCCTCCCGGACGAGCGTCACCAGGACCCAGCCGTCCTCGCCGGTGACCTTGGACAGGGTCCCGACCTCGTGGCCGGCACCCGTCTCCGCGCAGAGGTCGGCCATCTCGGCCAACTCCGAGTCGCTGAGGGCGGTGCAGTCCTTGGTGGTGACGTCGAGCGCCATACGGTCACTCCTCCATCCAGGGTCGAAAAAGGGCGCAAAAGTGCTCCCGATAGTTCACTCGCTGGACGGTCCCGACGCAAACCGCCGCCGGAGGGCATCCCGGCGGCCGTGCCCAGCGGTCAGATCACCACGGCCTCGTGGCCGAGCAGGGCTCGCAGCTCCCCCACCAGCCCGCTGCGCACGTCGACGAGCACGTCGTCGGGCAGGCGCAGCACCTGGCGCTCGCCGAGCAGGATGTGCACCTCCGACTCCCCCGGGAAGTCGACGAACAGCTCCTTGAGCCGGTCGACGGTGGCCTCGGTGAGCTTCGTGGGCGGCAGGTGCAGGCGCAGCGGTGGGCGCTCATCGCTGAGCGGCTCGAAGAGCTCCAGCTCCCGGGGGATGAACTTCGGCGTGTCGTCGCGCTTGTCGACCCGGCCGGTGAGCAGCACCACGGCGTCGTCCGCGAGGAGGTGGCCGATGTCGGCCATGGTCTTGGGGAACACCATCACCTCGACCGAGGACTGCAGGTCCTCCAGCGTGAACACGGCCATCAGGTCGCCCTTCTTGGTCCACTTCCGCTGGAGGTTGGTGATCACGCCGCCGATGCGGCGGTGGGCGCCGTCCTCGGCGTCGACGAGATCCATCAGGGTGCAGTCGGTCTTGCGGCCGAGGGCCTGTTCGGCGCCGAGGAGCGGGTGGTCCGACACGTACAGGCCGAGCATCTCCTTCTCGAACGTGAGGCGCTGCTTCTTCTCGAACTCCACGTCGGGGATACCGATGCGCTCGTCGAAGGCCGGGCCGTCCTCGAGCTCGCCGAAGAGCGACATGACCCCCATGTCGTGCTCCTTGCGGCGCGCGACCGTGGTGTCGACGATCTGCTCGAACACCGTGAGGAGACCCTGGCGGGGATGGCCCATCGAGTCGAACCCGCCGGCCTTGATGAGCGACTCGATGGTGCGCTTGTTCAGCACCTGGGTGTTGACCCTTTGGCAGAAGTCGTAGAAGTCCCCGAACGGACCGTTGGCGGTGCGCTCCTCGACGATGAGCTGCACGAGGCCCTCGCCCACGTTGCGCACCGCCGAGAGCCCGAAGAGGATCCGGGGCGTCTCGGTGCCGTCCTCGGCCCGCTCGATCACCGGCGTGAAGTCGCTCTCGGAGCGGTTCACGTCGGGCACGATCACCTCGATGCCCATCGCCCGGCACTCCGCCAGGTAGACCGCGGCCTTCTCCAGGTTGGTCTTCACGCTGGTCAGCAGCGCGGCGAGGTACTCGGCCGGGTAGTTCGCCTTCAGGTAGGCCGTCTGGTAGGCGACGAAGCCGTAGCCGTAGCTGTGCGACTTGTTGAACGCGTAGTCCGCGAACGGCTCGATGATGTCGAACCAGGCGGTGCCGAGGTCCTCGCCGTAGCCCTCCCGCTCGCAGCCCTCGACGAACTTCACCCGCTCCTTGGCGATCAGCTCCCTCACCTTCTTGCCGCAGTTGTGGACGAGAACGTCCTCCACCAGGGCGTAGGGCCGCTCCTCGTCGGCCATCCGGAAATCGAAGCACTCCTTCTCGCCGACGTACTCGATGTCGACCACCGTGTCCCACAGGAGGTCGCCGGTGGCCAGGTCCTCGAGACGCTCCGAGTACACGAGGCCGCGCACGGTGTTCCGGTGGAGGACGGCGCAGCTGCGGTACGAACCGGTGTCCACCCCGAGCGACCGACGGGATCGGCCGGTCACCTCCTGGCGCCGGGCGACCTCCGCCTCCAGGAACGCGGCGGGAATGCCGATGCGGGTCGCGCTGGACCCGTCCCGCCACTCGGCCATCCAACGGCTGACCTTGGCATGCTTGATCGCGGTCAGGTGCGGCTCGATCGCGGTGGCGAGGCGGCGCGCCATACCGGAGTCGGCCACCGAGACCGTCCAGTGGCGACCGTGGCCGGGGATGTCCCGGTGATGGACGTTGCCGACCACGCCGAGGCGCAGCAGCAGCCGCTTGAGCCCCCGGATCACATCGGGGCTCTTCGAACCGATGTGCATGCCGGCGCGGTCGGCCCAGCCGTCGGCGCAGAAGTAGAGACCGAGGAAGCGCTCCACCTTGCGCAACGGGGCGTTCAGCACCACGTCCGGGATCTGCTTGTCGGCCGAGAGGCCGAGGCGACCCAGGACGGGCTCGAGCGCGAGCAGCTCCTCACGGGCGAGGCGGAGACGGGTGACCCCGGCGACCGTCGACTCCCGCCGCTGGGGCAGTCCGTGCCCGAACCGGGCGGCGTACGCATGCCCGAACGCGTCGAGCAGGTCCGGGTCGGTGTTGCAGAAGAACGGCGACCGCTCGTGGATCCTGATGTCCGGCGTGAAGCCCTCGCTGATCAGCAGCGCCGAGAGGTCGATCTCGGCGTCCGAGATCCGGCTGCCGCCGTTGGTGCGCGACCGGCCGGCGACCCCCACCAGGTCGCCCGGAGCCACCTTGCCGAGCTCGAGCCACCGGTCCCCCACCAGGAAGGGATGGTCGGCGGTCGCCTCGACCGAGTACCCGGTTGCCGTCGTGAGCCGGTACACCGGCTTCACGCCGACCGACCACACATCCGCGACCTCGCCGAAGCGGGACACCCCCGAGCGCTCGTCGATCGTCTGGACCGACCGGTCGGCCAGGGACATGACCTTCTCGATCGGGACATAGCCCCGGGAGCGGGAGAGCATGCGGGACCCCGCGGGGAGGCATGCCTTGCGAAGGTTGTCCGCCTCGGCGAGGGAGTAGCCCGCGAACTTCTGCGCGAGCCGCATGATCCCCTCCTGGTAGATGCAGTTGTGGGCCACGATCCCGTTCGCGACGAAGTTGTGCACCTCCTCGACCGTGATGTCGTAGACCCGGCGGGGACCGATCGCCTCGACGTGCTCCACGCGGGACCAGTCCGTGCGGAGGCGCCGCCGCGTCGCCGGGAGATCCAGCGCATCGAGCACGGGCGCCAGGGTCGTGGCGTGGACGCGCGGATGGCGCTCGACCGCGTACGGGGAGAAGTGCCACCGGGGGACTCCCACCTCGGCGGCGAAGCCACGGAGGGAACCCGTCAGCTCGGAGCGCACCTCGCGGACCACGTCGCTGCGCCCGACCGTCGTGCCACGACTGGCCGAGACGAAGACCGCGTCGCGCTTGTGCTGCGAGACGAGCGCCGGCGCCACGAGGGCGGCGAAGCGAGCCCCGTCGTACACGGTGACCTGATGCGCGGTGCGCTCGATCCCCGAGCCCGTGACGTAGTGCGTGCGGTGGACGTCCGCGCTGAATCCGAGGCGCATCAGGATCCGTCGCACGTCCTCCGCCAGGGCGGGCGACACGGTCCGGTAGTGGGCGAGGCGCTCGCCGACGTGGCCGTCGCAGTCCCACAGCGCCGCGAGCAGGAGGGCGAGCTGATGGTTGGAGCACTCGAACACCGACGGCGGTACGTGCTTCTCATGGGACAGGAGACCCCCCGGCCGCCGGCCCGGCGGGGACTTGAGGCCCAGATCCCGGAGCCAGGTCAGCAGGGGTGACGGCCCGCCTCCGTTGCCCCGGCCGTTGCCGACCGTCACCTTCGTCACGCCGTTGCGCCCGAGATGGCGGGAGGGTCGCGTGGTGGGGAACGCCTTCGCCACGAGGCACTCGAACTCGTCGAGCAACCGGGGATCGCGGTTGACGAAGGCCACCGCGGAGCCGGAGCCCAGCGATCCGTCACCGAGGAGATAGCCGAGGATGCGGAGCCGTTCCGGACTGATCTCCCGGGGCAGCACGGGCTCCACGAGCTCCGGCGCGACCGCCACATGGTCCTCCGACGTCAGCTCTCCCAGGCCCACCCAGCCCCGCTCGGTCAACACCGGGTGGTCCGGGGTCCCGGTCAGACGCATGCCGTTCGCCAGCGTGAGCTGCACCGTGTCACGTACCCCGTTGTCGACCCAGTGGGTGACCTGACGGATCACGGGTCGGAGGTCCTCGTCGACCGCCTGCACCCAGAAGCCCTCGGCGGGATCGATCTCGTCGAGCCGGCACGGGCGCCCGGTGAGCGCGTCGACGACGATCGTGTCACCGGTGAGACACAGCCCGTAGGTGTCGCCGAGGATCTCCTCGGCGTCGGGGTGCAGGTAGGTGACCTCCTGGCGGCCGTTCTTCCGGTCCGCGTAGTCGGTGTGCATGTTCGCGGCCATCGGGCCGGGCCGGTACAGCGCCACGAGGGCGGCCACGTCCTCGAACTCGGTGGGTGCGAGCGAGCGGATGAGCGCCCGCATCGCGGTGCCCTCCAGCTGGAACACCCCGATGGTGTCGGCCCGGCGCAGCAGTTCGTAGGTGGGGTCGTCGTCGAGCGGGACGTCGTCGATGTCGACCTCCACGCCCCGGCGCTCGCGGATCAGCTCGAGCGTGTCGGTGATGACGTCGAGGTTCCGCAGGCCGAGGAAGTCCATCTTGAGGAGCCCGAGCTCCTCCACGCCGTGCATCTCGTACTGGGTGACGACCGGGGCGTCCTCGGGGTCCTGACCCGACTCGGGCTTGCGCTGGATCGGCAGGTAGTCGGTGAGCGGCTCCTTCGTGATCACCACCGCCGCCGCGTGGATGCCGTCCTGACGGCGGAGGCCCTCGAGGCCCTTGGCGACGTCGATCACCTCCTTGGCGTCGGGGTCGACGGCGTACATCTCGCGCAGCTCGGCGGCCATCTTGTAGCCGTCCTCGAACTTCGGATGCGGCTCCATGCAGGCATAGAGCGGGGTGTCGCGACCCATGACCAGCGGCGGCATGGCCTTGGCCACCCGGTCGCCCACGATGTACGGCTTGCCGAGCACGCGGGCCGCGTCGCGCACCGCGGCGCGGGCCTTGATCGTGGAGAAGGTGACGATCTGGGCGACCCGGTCACGGCCGTAGCGCTCGGCCGCGTAGCGGATCATCTCGTCCCGGTAGCGGGAGTCGAAGTCCATGTCGATGTCGGGCATCGAGATGCGGCTCGGGTTGAGGAACCGCTCGAACAGCAGGTCGTACTTGATCGGGTCGAGGTCGGTGATGCGCAGCGTGTAGGCCACCGCACACCCGGCGGCCGAGCCGCGGCCGGGCCCCACCCGGATGCCCGCCTCGCGGGCGTGGCGGATGAGGTCCCACACGATGAGGAAATAGGAACTGAACCCCATGTCGCCGATGACCTTGAGCTCGTAGGCCAGGCGTTCCACGGCCTCATCCGGCAGGTGCTCGCCCCACCGCTCGCGGGCCCCGGCGAAGGTGAGGTGCTCGAGGTACTCGGCGTCGTCGGAGAACCCCTCCGGGAGCGGGAAGTTCGGGAGCTGCGGCTTGCCGAACTCGATCTCGAGCTCGCAGCGCTCGGCGATCCAGAGCGAGTTGTCGCAGGCCGACGGCACCTCGGAGAACAGCGCCCGCATCTCCGCCGCGGACTTCAGGTAGTGATGGTCGCCGTGGAACTTGAAGCGGTCGGGATCGCTCATGAGCGACCCCGTCTGCACGCACAGGAGCGCGTCGTGGGACACCGCGTCGTGCTGGTGCACGTAGTGGCTGTCGTTCGTGGCGAGGAGCGGCAGCTGCAGGCGGCGGGCGAGGCGGAGCAGCTCGGGGTTGGTGCGGTGCTGCTCGGGGATGCCGTGGTCCTGGATCTCCACGAAGAGGTGGTCGCGCCCGAAGATGTCGAGCAGGCGGCCCGCCTTCTCGCACGCCGCATCGAAGCCCTGGTTCATCATCGACTGCAGCACGTGGCCGCCGAGGCAGCCGGTGGTGACGATGAGGCCCTCGGAGTGCTGGGCGAGCAGGTCCCAGTCGACCTTGGGCTTGCGGTAGTAGCCCTCCAGGAACGCCCGCGAGCTGAGCTGGATGAGGTTGCGGTACCCGGTGGCGTTCTCCACCAGCGTGGTCAGGTGGTAGTAGGGCTTCTTGCCGCCCTCGGCCTCGCCGCCGGAGTCGTCGAGGCGGGAGCCCCGCAGCTGCAGGCGCTCGGCCCGGTCCTCGTGCGCCATGTAGAGCTCGGAGCCGATGATCGGCTTCACGCCCTGAGCGCGGCACTCCTTGTAGAAGTCGAGGACGCCGTACATGTTGCCGTGGTCGGTGATGCCCATGGCCGGCTGCCCGTCGCGCACCGCGGAGGTGACCACGTCGCCGATGCGGGCCGCGCCGTCGAGCATGGAGTACTCGGTGTGCTGGTGCAGGTGGACGAAGGAATCCGGCACCCTCTGCGCTCCTCCCCGGCTCCGCCGGACCGCCCCGGGCGGGGGTCCGGAAACGACACGGCTGTGATTCGTCCGAGTATCGCGCGCGCCGGTGACGGTGCGCTCCGGGAGTGCGGCCGCGCTGCGCTCCCCCGACCGGCGGCGGGCCGTCGTGGCCAGCCGGCCGTCAGCTGCAGCGCTCGGCGACGAGCTCCTGGCCCAGCACGCTCCGACGCGAGGCGAGCACGGTGCGGCCGTCGGTGGTGGTGACCGCCCAGGAGAGCGCCGGGGTGAGCACGGTCGCCGAGGACAGGACCGTGACCGTGCCGGTGGGGTGCGCCTCGACCAGCTCGGCGAGGGCCGGCGGCGAGGCCCACCTGGTGAGCACGATCGATCCCGACGGCGTGACCGCGTCGAGTTGCAGCAGGGGCTGACCCACCTGGCCGGTGGAGGGCAGCTGGTAGGCCACGCGCCCCGTCGAGCTGGTCCGGTCCCACACGATGTAGGTGAACACGCCGGGCACCGTGGTGGGGTCGTAGCGGCGGAGGGCGAGGTACCGGAGGTCGTCGCTGACGCCGTCGAGGTACAGCTGCGTCCCGGGGAACGCCGCGGCCGCCGCTGTCACGGCGGGGTTCAGGTCGGTGACCGCCCCGGTGGCGGTGGCCACCAGGTTGTTGCCGTCGAGGAACGCCGCTGCGTCACCGGTGGTCCAGCCGATGGAGGCCCCGCCGAGCGACGCGGTCGTCAGCACCGCATCGGTGGCGGCATCGGTGACGATCAGCACGCGGTGCCACACGTACGGCTCGGCGCCTTCGCGGAACGACTGTGTCCACAGCACCCGGCGGCCGTCGGCGCCCAGGCGCACCGCGTTGACCGGGTAGGCCACCCCCGGCGGGGGCGAGGCGAGGACCGGCACCGGGAGGTCGGCCGTGGTGCCCGTGGCGGAGCGCCACCGACGCAACGTGCCCTGGGGAGCGGTCGGGGTGGCCGCGGTCCCGGCGAGGCCGAACACCACCTGTGACCCGTCGGCCGGGATCGAGGCCAGGAGCGTGCCGGCAGCCACCGCGGCGTACGGCAGCGAGCCCACGGTGGGCCCGGAGAGGCCCGCCACGGTGGGTCGCATCGACAGGACCAGGTCGGTGCCGATCACACGGGACGCCACGGTCCACTCGCCGTTCGGCGACACGGCACGGGGGTACGAGAAGGCGACCGGGTCCGGGGGTTCGAGCTGCACCTCGGTGCGGGCCGGGCACGCGGCGGGACCGGGCGGCGGGGTGGGCGCGCAGGCCGCGGCGGCGCCCGTCAGCGCCAGGCAGAGGAGGACTGCGGCAGGGCCCCGCCGCGCGCGGAAGGTGGTTCGGTGCGGGTGCTCGGACATGGTGCTCTCCCTACCCGGCGGATCCGGCGGTGGGTCCGGAGCGCCGTCGATGCGTCGCATTTCTTTCGCCCCGCAATTATCCCACACCCGGGCAGGCGCGTCAGCGGTGACGACTCCCCCGGCGGGCGGACGCTCAGTCGAGTTCGAGCAGGCGCCGGCGCAGCAGGCCGAGCAGCGTGATGACGGTGAACTCGCGCACCTGGCGGCGACGACCCGGGAGGTGCACCCGCATCGAGTCGACCGTGCCGCCGTCGGCCGGGTCGCCGACCGCCACGGCCAGGCAGACCGTGCCGGGTCGGTGGCCCTCCTGCTCGTCGGGGCCGGCGACTCCGGTGGCCGCGATGCCCACGTCCGCGCCGATCGCCCGCCGGACGCCGATCGCCATGGCCCGGGCGGCCTCTTCGGTGACCACCGGGCCCTCGGGCACGCCGAGCACGTCGAACTTCACGTCGCTCGCGTACGAGACCACCCCGCCGCGGAACACGTCGCTCGCGCCCGGTACGTCGCACAGCCGCGACCCGATCATCCCGCCGGTGAGCGACTCCGCCGCCGCGAGCGTGAGGCCGCGCTCGCGGAGGAGGTCGAGCACCACCGACTCCATCGTGTCGTCGTCGACACCGAACACGAGCGGACCGAGCAGCGCACGGAGGCGGCCCTCCTCATCGGCCAGCAGCGCCTCGGCCGCCTCGGCGGTGTCGGCCTTGGCGGTGATGCGCACCTTCAGGCCCTCCATGCCGGAGGCCAGGAACGCGAGCGTCGGGTTGCCGTGCGCATCGAGCTCGGTGATGCGCTCCGCGAGCAGCTCGGCGAGGCCCGACTCGCTCTCGCCCCAGGTGCGCAGGGTGCGGCTACGGAGCACCGCGGTGATGCCGGCGCGGCGCTGCAGGTCCGTGAGCACCGTGCCGCCCACCATCTCCTTCATCTCCCACGGCACGCCCGGCACCGCGTAGAGCACCTTCGGCCCGTCGCCGCGCTCCAGCTCGCAGATCAGCCCGGGCGCGGTCCCGGGCTGCTCGGGGATGAACGCGGCGCCCACGGGCCGCATGGCCTGGCGCAGGTTGTTGGCGGGCATCCTCCGTCCGCCGGCCGCGAAGAGGCCGAAGATCCTCTCCTCCATGTCCTCGTCGGCCTCCAGCGGCACGCCCATCACCGCGGCGAGGGCCTCGCGGGTGAGGTCGTCCTGGGTGGGGCCGAGGCCGCCGCAACAGATCACGGCGTCGCTCCGGCCGAGCGCCAGCTCGATCGTGTCGACGATGCGGTCGAGGTTGTCGCCCACCTTCGTCTGGAAGTAGGAGTCGATCCCCACGAGTGCGAGCTGCTCACCGATCCAGCTCGAGTTGGTGTCGGTGATCTGCCCCAGGAGCAGCTCCGTGCCGATGGCCACGACCTCACAGCGCATAGGGGTGGGAACCTACTGCGGCGGGGCCTGCTTCCCGGCGTGCTCGCCCGTGGCACTCGTGGCCCGGCTCCCCGCGGCGAGGTACTGCGCCGCGCTGACCCAGGCCACCACCACGGCGGCCCAGAGGAACCCGTCGGCGATCCAGGTGATGTCGGTGAACCACGGCCAGACCACGAAGCTCACGGAGCTGAACTGGAAGAACGTCTTGGCCTTGGCCACCCGGGAGGCCGGCACGGCGAGGCCCCGGCGGCCCCAGTAGCTGCGGAAGCCGGAGATCAGCGCCTCGCGCAGGGTGATGAGGACCACCGGCAACCACCAGAACCGACCGGCGAGCACCATGGCCCAGAGGCCGCCGAGCGCGAGCACCTTGTCGGCGAGCGGGTCGAGGAAGGCCCCGGAGCGGGTGGTGCCCTGCTTGCGGGCGAGGTAGCCGTCGAGGCTGTCCGACGCGGTGATGCCGAACCACAACGCGAACAGGAACCAGCCCGACTGGTCGCGCAGGATGAGCAGGAACGCCACCGGCGCGAGCAGCAGCCGCACGATCGTGATGACGTTCGCCGGCGTGAGCAGCGCGGACGGCCCGAAGGTCGCCGTCGACGACGCCGGTTCCGTGCTCACGGGGCGGTCACCGGTTCGGCGCGGAGGTCGGGGCCGGTGGCGCCCACCACCCGTACGGCGTGGAACCCGCCGACGGCCAGGTCCCCGGGCACCTCGACGATCCCGTCGATCTCCGGGGCCTCGCGGTGCGAGCGGGCCCGGCCGGGCTCGTCGACGAGCACGGTCAGCTCGGTGCCGATCAGCTCGTCGCGGCGCTCGGCGGTGATGCGGTCCTGCAGCTCGGACAGCTCCCGCAACCGCTCGGCGACCAGTCCCGGGGCGACCGTGCCGTCGAGGCCGGCCGCGTGGGTGCCCTCCTCGGCGGAGTAGGAGAAGAAGCCGCACCAGTCGAGACGGGCCTCGGCCACGAACTCGAGCAGGCGGTCGTGGTCCTCCTCGGTCTCGCCCGGGTAGCCCACGATGAAGTTCGACCGCAGCGCGGCGTCGGGGGCGAGCGAGCGGATGGTGCGGATGCGCTCGAGGTAGCGCTGCCCGTTCCCCCACCGCCGCATCCGCCGCACGAGCGGCGCCGACACGTGCTGCAGCGACAGGTCGAAGTACGGCACCGGGCCCGCGGCGATCAGCTCGAGCAGCTCGTCGGTGAGCTCGGAGGGGTACAGGTAGAGGAGCCGGACCCACGGGACCCGCTCGGCCAGCGCGCGCACGAGCGGCACGATCGCCCGCTCGCCGGGCTCGTCGTCGGACAGGTCGCGCCCGTAGGCGGCGAGGTCCTGGGCGACCAGCACCACCTCCTGCACGCCGAGCGCGTCCACCTCGGCGAGCACCGAGTCGATCGACCGCGAGCGCTGCGGGCCCCGGAACGACGGGATGGCGCAGAACCCACAGGCCTTGTCGCAGCCCTCGGCGACCTTCACGTAGGCCCACGGGCGCGCCGAGGCCGGCCGGGGCAGGTTCAGGAGGTCGAAGCTCGGCACCGCATCACCGGCGGGAGCCCGGTGGGCGGGCCGCGCCCCCAGCGCGACCGGCACTCCGAAGCCGGCCACCGCGTCCACCTCGGGCAGCGCGTCAGCCAGTTCGCCGCCGTAGCGCTCGGCCATGCAGCCGGTGACAACGAGGCGGGAGCCCTCTGCCCGGCGCTCGTCGAGGGCGAGGATCGTGGCCACGCTCTCCTCGCGGGCCTCCTCCACGAAGGCGCAGGTGTTCACCACCACGAGGTCGGCCGCCGCCGGGTCGGCAGCGGGGACCATGCCGTCGGCCACGAGGGTGCCGACGAGCTTGTCGGAGTCCACCTCGTTCTTGGGACAGCCCAGGGTCTCCACCCAGTAGGTGCGCGGCACGACGGCGAGACTACCGGGGCCCTCCCCGGCGCCCGGCGCAGCGGCCGGCGCTCAGGCGCCGTGCGCGAGGGCGAGGCCCGGCCCGGGCCAGGCGGTGCGCAGCAGGCGACCGGATCCGGAGGCGGTGACCCACGCAGTGGTCAGGTCCGGTCCCCCGAAGGCGATGTTGGTGGTGAGCGGGTCGTCGGTGGGCACGTGGTCCACCTGCGAGCCGTCGGGCGACGCCACGGTGATGCCCCCGTTGTTGAGGGTGGCCACGCACACGTTGCCCGCACCGTCCACCGCCAGGCTGTCGAACAGCTGCAGGCCGGGGAGGCCCACCACCAGGTCGCCGTGCGGTGCCAGCATCCCCGAGCCGGTCGCCACCCCCGGCTCGGGCACGTCCCACGCCCAGAGCCGGCCCGTGTGGGTCTCGGCCACGTACAGGCGGTCACCGGCGGGCGACAGGCCGATCCCGTTGGGCGCATCGAGCGGGAACAGCACCTCGGTGACGGAGCTGCCGTCCACCGCGGCGTAGTACACGCCGGTGCGGTCGCTCGAGCGCCCGTGGCGCACGCCGTGGTCGGTGAACCAGATGCCCCCGTGGCCGTCGAGGACCAGGTCGTTGGGGGCCCGCAGCGGAATGCCGTCGCACTCGGTGTAGACGGTCGTCACCGCCCCGGTGGCGAGGTCCACCCGCTGGATGCTGCCGCCCGACCACGTGTCGGGCACGCCGCCGGGCACCAGGAACCCGCCGAGGTCGTGGAACTCGAAGCAGCCGCCGTTGTTGGTGATCCACACCTCGCCGTCGGGTCCGATCGCCGCACCGTTCGGGCCGCCACCGCAGTCGGCCACCACGTCGACGGTGCCGTCGGGGCCGACCCGGCTGAGCGTGCCGCGGGCGATCTCGGTGACGAGCACGGAACCGTCGGCCAGCGGCACCGGCCCCTCCGGGAAGCGCAGGCCGGTGGCGACGGTGTCGAAGGTCAGCTCCATGGCCGGACCGTAGCGCCGGCGACGCGCTCAGGCCGGGGTGTCGTCGGCCACGGTGCGGGCGTTGGTGCCGCCGGGCGCGCCGTCGGTGCGGGTGTAGGTGAGCGCCCGCGACGGGCAGGCGTCGACGGCGGCCGCGATCCGGTCCGCCGCGGTGTCCGCCGGGTTGATCCACGGCCGCGCCTGCGTGTCGAACACGTCGGGCAGGCCCCCGACGCAGTTGCCGGAGTGGGCGCACCGCTCCGCGTCCCAGTGCACGACGATCCCGTCGCCCTCGTAGTCCTTGGTGGCCATGGCCGCACCCTAGGACCGGCGCCGCGGCGGCGGCGGGCAGCAGCTCAGAACTGGCCGGACTCGATGAGCTCGTCGAGCTGCTCGGGGGTCATCAGCACGTCACGCGCCTTGGACCCCTCCGACGGGCCGACCACGCCCCGCTCCTCGAGCAGGTCCATCAACCGACCGGCGCGGGCGAAGCCCACCTTCAGCTTCCGCTGCAGCATGGAGGTGGAGCCGAACTGGCTGCGGACCACGAGCTCGGTGGCCTGCTTGAGCAGGTCGTCGTCCTCGCCGTCGCCGGAGCCCGCACCACCGCCGGTGGAGCCGGGGCCCGCGGCGTCGTCGTTCCCCTGCACGTCCTGCACGTACCGGGTCTCCACGTCGGGCGCCTGGCGCCGCCACGTCTCCGCGATCTTCGCGACCTCCTTCTCCTCCACCCACGCACCCTGGATGCGCTGCGGCGACGAGGTGCCGGAGCCGAGGAGGAGCATGTCGCCGCGGCCGACGAGGCGCTCGGCGCCCGCCTGGTCGAGGATCACCTTGGAGTCGGTCGCCGAGGCCACCGCGAACGCGAGACGGGCCGGGATGTTGGCCTTGATCACACCGGTGATCACGTTGACCGACGGTCGCTGGGTGGCGATCACCAGGTGGATGCCCACCGCGCGGGCCATCTGGGCGATGCGGATGATGGCGTCCTCCACGTCGCGCGGGGCCACCATCATGAGGTCCGCGAGCTCGTCCACCACGATGAGGATGAACGGCAGGCGCTGGAACTCCCGCTCCACGCCCGGCTGGGCCTGCAGCTCGCCCTTGTCGAACGCGGCGTTGTAACCGGTGATGTCGCGCACGCCGACCTCGGAGAGCAGGTCGTAGCGGCGCTCCATCTCCTTCACCGCCCAGTTCAGGGCGTTGGCGGCCTTCTTGGGATTGGCCACCACCTGGGTGAGCAGGTGCGGGATGCGGTTGTACTGGGTGAGCTCCACGCGCTTGGGGTCGATCAGGATGAGGCGCACCTGGTCGGGGGTGGAGCGCATCATCACCGAGGTGATGATGCAGTTGATGCAGCTGGACTTGCCCGCTCCGGTCTGCCCGGCGATCAACAGGTGGGGCATCGTGGCGAGGTTCATCAGCACCGACGTGCCGGTGATGTCGCGTCCCACCGCCACCTCGAGCGGGTGGCTGGCGGCACGGGCCTCCGCCGAGCCGAGGATGTCGCCCAGGTTGACCACCTGGCGCTCCTCGTTGGGCACCTCGACCCCGATGGCCTGCCGGCCCGGGATGGGGGCGATGATGCGGACGTCGGGCGACGCCATCGCGTAGGCGATGTCCTTGTGCAGCGTGGTGACGCGGGAGACCTTCACACCGGTGCCGAGCTCCAGCTCGTAGCGGGTGACCGTGGGACCCACGACCATGCCCACGAGCCGGGTCTCCACGCCGTGCTCGGCGAGGGCCTTCTCCAACTGGTGGCCGCGCTGCTCCACCTCCTTGGTGTCCACGTCGCGGCGGCCGGAGACCGACAGCAGCTTCAGCGGCGGCAGGCGCCAGGGCGAGCCGGCCGCGCCGGGCGGGAGTTCGATCTCCAACTGCTCGGGCTCCCCCGCGGGTTCCGCGGACGGGACCTGGACCTGAGGGCCCTTCGGGGCCGACTTCTTGCGGGTGCGCCGCTTCGGGGCGGTGGCACCGTCGGCGTCCTGGTCGTAGAGCGCGATGGCCGGACCGTCGGCCGCCGTGGCGTCGGCCGACCCGGCCCCGGCGTGCTCGCCCACCCGGAACAGGCCGGAGAGCCCGTCGCCGACGCGGTGGACGGCGGGCGTGAGCACCCGCACCAGCGATGACCACAGCTGCGGGAGCGAGCGCCCCGACAGGAGGCTCACGGCGAGCACCGCCACCGCGAGGAGCACCGCGAACGCGCCCCACTTCCCGAGGACCTGGGCGAGGCCGCCCCCCACCCCGGCCCCGAGCAGGCCACCGGCACCGGCATAGGCGTCGAGCCCGTCGGCCTCGACCGAGGCGCGGTCGGCCGCGAACAGGTGGAGCATGCCGACGACCACGCCGAAGGCGAGGACGCCGCCCACCACCCGGCCGGCGACCGAGCCGTGACGCGCGGGCATCTGGGTGGTGGGATCGGCCGGCCCGGCCGCCGTGCCGGTGCCCTCCGCGAGGTCGACCACCGGGCCCCGGTGCGGGGCGACCAGCAGGACGAGGCCCAGCGCCGCGAGGGCGACGGGCACCACCACGGCGAGCAGGCCCACGAGGGCCCGGGTCAGGGCGTCGAGGCCCGCCCCGACGGGACCGGCCGAGCCGGCCCACACTCCCAGGGCGACGAGTGCGGCGGCGAGCAGCAGCAGCACCCCGCCGATCTCACGGCCCCGCCCCTCGAAGACCCCGCCGAGGAAGGGCGAGGGCTCGGGCGCCCGGGCCCGCGACCGGCGCGCGGGGGCGGCCCGGCGGGACGAGCCCTTGGCCCCGGACCGTGTCGAGCCGGCGCGCGACCCGCCACGGGACGTGCCGCGGGAGGCGGTGGAACGGGACGCCGACGAGCGGGCCTTGGACCCGGAACGCGAGCGCGTGGAGGAGTTCGAACGTGTGGCCACGGTGCTCCCACGCTACCCAGCGGGTACGACGCCGCCGCGGCAATGCGCCCCGGTCAGACGGGTTCGAGCTCCCGCTCGAGTTCCTCGTCGACCTCCTCGACGGAGCCCTCCACGTTGACGTTCGGGAGGATCCGGTCGAGCCACTTCGGCAGCCACCAGTTGCGGTCGCCGAGCAGTTCCATGCTGGCCGGCACGAGGAGCATGCGCACCACGGTGGCGTCGAGCAGCACCGCGAGGGCCAGTCCGAGGCCGAACAGCTTGATCGGGCGCGTGTCCTCGAGGAGGAACGATCCGAACACGAACACCATGATCGCCGCAGCGGCCGTGATCACCCGGGCCGTGGCGGCCAGGCCGTCGGCCACCGAGGTGCGGCTGTCACCGGTGCGGACCCATTCCTCGCGGATCCGCGACAGCAGGAACACCTCGTAGTCCATCGACAGGCCGAACACGATGGCGAAGAGCATCATCGGGATGAACGGCTCGATCGGCGCCGGCTCGACGCCCACCAGTCCCTTCATCCAGCCCCACTGGAAGATCGCGACCAGCACACCGTACGCCGCGCCGATCGACAGCAGGTTCATGATCACCGCCTTGAGCGGTACGAGCAGCGAGCGGAACACGACCATCAGCAGGAGGAAGCTCAGCGTCAGCACCGCTGCGAAGAAGAGCACGAGGCGCCCGGCGAGGTACTGGCTGAAGTCCACGGTCACGGCCACGAACCCGGTCACGAGCACGTCCGCGCCGGTGCCCGCGGTGGCCGCCGGCAGCACGTCGTCGCGCAGGCGGTTGACCAGGTCGGTGGTGGCCGCGTCCTGCGGGGCCGTGGTGGGGATGACACGCCACACGACCGCGGTGGGGTTCGTCGGGTCGTTGGGCTGGGCGGGCGAGGCGAACTGCACGCCCGGCGTGGCCGCGAGCGCGCTCGTCACGCCCTGCAGGTCCGCGGGCGTGGTGCCCTTCGGGAGCTCGGCGACCAGGGTGAGCGGGCCGTTGAAGCCGGGACCGAACCCCTCGGCCAGCAGGTCGTAGGCCTGGCGGGTGGTGGTGTCGGGCGGGTTGTTGCCCTCGTCGGAGAACCCGAGCTGCAGGCTGAACACCGGGATCGCCAGCACGAGCAGGCCGACGGTGGCGCCGATGGTCATGCTCCACGGGTGGTGCTGCACCACCCGGCTCCACCGGTAGGCCAGCGTCTCGCGGAGCGGCTTCGGCGGCCGGCGGGGCACCTCGCGCTTGAGGGGGGCCACCGCGAAGCCGGCGAGCAGCACGATGAGGGCGAGGGGGAACGCCACCAGCAGCGGCGAGACCTTCAGACCGGCGCCGACGAGGCCCACCGCCACGAGGCCCGCCGCGATGAGGCCGCGCCAGCGGGTGCGGTCCACGCGGTCGCCGGCGAATCCCAACAGCGCGGGCAGGAGCGTGAGCGACGCCACCATGGTGACGGCCACGAGCGTGCTCGCCCCGAGACCCAGGCCGGTCACGAAGCTCACGCCCATCAGGAGCATGCCCAGGAGCGAGATCACCACGGTGAGGCCGGCGAAGGTGACCGCCCGCCCGGAGGTGTCGATCGCGATCGACACCGACTCCTCCACCGTGTGGCCGGCCCGCAGCTGCTCGCGGTAGCGGGTGACGATGAACAGCGCGTAGTCGATCCCCACGCCGAGACCGATCATCACACCGAGCGTGGTGGCGAAGTCCGGCATGGACACCACGTTGCTGAGCACGGTCAGGAGCATCGTGCCCACGCCGATGCCGCCGAGCGCCACGCCGATCGGCAGCCCCATCGCGAGCACGGAGCCGAACGCCAGGATCAGGATCACGATGGCGAACGCGAGGCCGAGCAGCTCCGAGGAGGGTGCCGTGAACTCGTCGAACATCCGACCGCCGTACTCGATCCGCACGCCGGTCACGTCGGGCTCGAACGTCCGGATCTTCTCGGCCACCTTCTGACCGGCCTCCTGGTCGAGGTTGCCGGGCACCTCGACCTGGGCGAACGCGATGCGGCCGTCCTTCGACACCTGGAACGCGGAGGTGGGCCCCTGGAACGGGCTCTGCACCTTGGCCTTCCGGACCGACGGGACCTCGTCGAGGAACTTCTGGAGCTCGGCCTTCGTCCCCTCCGAGAAGCCGGAGGCGGACTCGAACACGATCGTGCCGGTGGTCCCCGCTCCGGCGCCGGCGAAGGACTTCTCGAGCAGCTCGAAGCCCTGGCGGCTCTCCACGTCGGGCAGGTTGAACTCGCTGCGGAAGTTGCTGCCGGTGGAACCGGCCCACGCGCCCGCGAGCACGAGCGCGAGCAGCCACAGCGACACGACGAGACCACGACGGCGGCAGCACCAGCCGCCCAGACGTCCGAACACGGGCCCTCCGGGGGTTGCGGGAGGCGGTCGCCTCCCGAGGGGGGAACCTCAGTGTGGTGGGGCGTTCATCCCACGAGCCACGCCACGGAGCGTGACATCCGGCTCAGTTCACCGGCCGCTGACCACAATTGGTGTCGGAACCGACGGTTCAGGTCGCGCCACGCACCAATTGCGTCGTCGGTCGGCCGTGGGACACGGCTCAGTTCAGGCGTCGAGGACGACCGGCACGATCATCGGCCGACGACGGGTGCGTTCGGAGACGAACTGGCCCGCCGCCTTGCGGACCACCTTCTCGAGCTTCCCGTCACCGTTGGCGAGGGCATCCTCCACCGCCCGGCGGACCCGCTCGGCCAGGTCGGCCACGAGGTCCCCCGCCTCCTCCACGTGGATCCAGCCCCGGGTGGCCACCTCGGGTCCGGCCACCAGGCGACGCTTCGCCCGGTCCACGCACACGATGACCGTGACCACGCCCTCCTCCGAGAGGATCCGCCGGTCGGCGAGCACGTTGCCGCCGACGCTGCCGACCGTGCCGTGCACGTAGACGTAGTCGGCCGGGACCCGGCCGTCGACGCGCAGGCCGTCGTCGTCGAGCACCAGCCGGTCGCCGTCCTCTGCAATCACGATGTTGTCGTGGGCGAGGCCCATCCGCTCGGCGAGGCGGGCGTGCGCGACCAGGTGGTGGTACTCGCCGTGGACCGGCACGAAGTACTCGGGCCGCACGATCGACTGGTACAGCTTCAGCTCCTCGGCCTTGGCGTGGCCCGTGGCGTGCACGTCGCTCACGCCGGAGTGCACCACCTCGGCGCCGAGCCGGAAGAGGTTGTCGATCACCTTGGTGACCGCGTGCTCGTTACCCGGGATGGGATGTGAGCTGAGGATCACGGTGTCCTCCGGGGTGAGCTTCAGCCAGCGGTTCTCCCCGCTGGACAGCAGCGTGAGCGCGCTCATCGCCTCGCCCTGCGAGCCGGTGGACAGCACCATCACCCGCCCGGGGTCGTGGTCGCCCACGTCCTCCACGTCGATGATGTGGCGGTCGGGGATGCGCAGGAGCCCGAGCTCGCGGGCCATCGTGATGTTGCGGCGCATCGAACGGCCGAGCGGCGCCACCACGCGGCCGAACGCGATGGCCGCGTCGGTGAGCTGCTGGATCCGGTGGATGTGGCTCGCGAAGCACGCCACGATCACCCGGCGACCCTCCTGCTGGTGCATGAGGTTGTAGAGGACCTCCCCCACGTTGGACTCCGAGCGGGAGTAGCCCGCCTGGTCCGCGTTGGTGGAGTCCGCGAGCAGCAGCCGGATGCCGTCGTCGTGCGAGAGCGACCCGATGCGGGCCAGGTCGGTGAGACGGCCGTCGACCGGGGTGAGGTCGATCTTGAAGTCGCCCGAGTGCAGGATCGTGCCCTGCGGGGTGTGGAACGCGGTGGCCAGGCTCTGCGGCACCGAGTGGGTGACGGGGATGAACTCCACGTCGAACGGGCCGATCTCCCAGACCTCGCCGTCGGCCACCGGGGTGAACTCGGCCCGGTTGATCAGGCCCGACTCCTCGATCCGGCCGCGGGCGAGGCCGAGCGTCAGCTCCGAGCCGAAGATCGGGAAGCGGGCGTCGCGCAACAGGTACGACAACCCGCCGACGTGGTCCTCGTGACCGTGGGTGGCGATGCAGCCCACGATGTCGTCGGCGCGCTCGCGGAGCCACGTGAAGTCGGGCAGGACCACGTCGACGCCGAGCATGTCGTTGTCGGGGAACATGATTCCGCAGTCGATGAGCAGCAGGGAGCCCTCGAGCTCGAGCACCGCACAGTTGCGGCCGATCTCGCCGAGGCCGCCGAGGAAGGTGAGGTGAACCGGGGGCGCCATCAGGCGAGCCCGTCCAGCACGGCGCGGGCACGGTCCGCGATGCCGTCGGGCGCGGGACCCATCGGTGGACGGCACTCCCCCACCCGCAGACCCAGGACCTTCAGCAACGCCTTGGTCGGCACGGGGTTCGGGGCGTCGTCGCCGGTCTCGAAGTCGTAGCTCGCCAGCAGGCGGGCGTTGACCTTGCGGGCCGACTCCAGGTCGCCCTTCTCCACCGCCTCCACCATCTCGAGCATCTGGCGCGCCACCCAGTGGGACGCCACGGAGATCACGCCGACGGCTCCGACGGCGAGGAGGGGAAGTGTCATGTTGTCGTCACCGCTGTAGAGCTCGAAGTCGGAGGGGACGGCGGCCATCAGGCGTGCCGTCTCCGCGGGGTTGCCGGCCGCATCCTTGACGCCGACGACGTTGGCGACCTCGCGGGCGAGGCGGGCCAGCACGTCGGTGGCGACCTTGCGGCCGGTGCGGACGGGGATGTCGTAGATCAGCACCGGCAGGTCGGTGGCCGCCGCGACGGCCCGGAAATGGGCCTCGATGCCGGCCTGCGACGGACGGTTGTAGTACGGCGTGACGCTCAGGATGCCGTCGACGCCGGTCTCGGCCGCCCGGCGCGTGAGCTCCACCGCGTGCGCCGTGGAGTTCGACCCGGTGCCGGCCAGCACCGGCACGGACACGGTCTCGCGGACCCGGCGGAACAGGGCGAGCGCCTCGGAGTCGGTCAGGGCGGGCGACTCGCCGGTGGTGCCGGCGAGCACGAGGCCCTCCGAACCCGTCTCCACGAGCCACTGCGCCAGCTCGGCCGCCGCGTCGAGGTCGAGGTCGCCGCGCTCGTCGAACGGTGTGACCATGGCCGTGACCACACGGCCGAATCGGGCACCCATCAGTTCCTCCCCGCCGGGCGGCTCACTGCCGCTCCTGGCTGCGCTCCCGGCCCAGGGTGGCCAGGAGGTCCTCGTGCAGCTCGAACCACACGGTGTGGTACGAGTCGATCACCGGGCGGGTGAGCCAGTCGGTCTCGCCGGCCCTGACCCGCCGGTGCGCCTCGGACAACCGGGCACCGTAGCCGCCCAGCCGCTCCAGCAGACCCGCCAGTTCCCCGGTCACGGGCAGCGCCGCGGCGTGCAGGTCGTCAAGGCGGGCGAGCACCTTCTCGTCGTGGCCCGCGTCCGAGTGGTCGTTCACCACCTGCTCGCCGTCGCGGTCCACCACCTGCCAGTCGGTGCAGATCGCGAGCAGCTCCGGGTTGAGCACCAGGAAGCGCCCGTACGCAGCCGTCACCCCTGCTGTCGTGCCGGTGGCGGCCAGTTCCTCCGCGAGCAGGCCGGCGGCGTGGGCCCGGCCCTCCGCGGTGAGGCTCCAGCCGCTCAGCCGGCCCTCGCGGTGGGTGACCCACCCCGCGGTCCTGGCCTCCTCGAGCACCTCGGTGACCCGGGCCGGGGGAACGTCGAACCGGGCCGCCACCACGTCGGGTGTGGCCAGGCTGCGGAGACGCAGCGCATGCAGGACCAGGAGGGCGTCGTCCGCCACGGGCGTCACCCTACCGGAGGGGGTCCGGGCCGGATCCCGCCCCGGAGCCCGCTCCGTCAGGCGGTGCGCTGGTCGGCGTCGGTGAGGGCGAAGGTCTCGAATTCCTCGGAGGTGTCCACCCAGTCCTCGAACTGGATCACGCCGATCTCCTCGAAGCGGTGCCGCAGCCACTTGTCGTTGCGGTCGAGCAGGCCCAGCTTCTTGCAGTTCGGGACGATCTTCGAGAACAGCATCATCTGGAACATCTGCCGGGTCGGCGTGCGCATGACGAGCTCGATGGCCTCCTTGACCGGCACGTCCATCCGCTCCCAGACCTCCTGCTGGAGGAACCGGTCGCGCATGCGCACGGCCGCCTCGAAGGCGAACTTCTGGCGCTCGAGGATCTCGGCGTCGGACAACTGCTCGTAGTACTCCTGCAGGCTCAGCACGCCGAAGGCCACGTGGCGGGCCTCGTCGCTCATCACGTAGCGGAGCAGCTGCTTGAGCAGGGGCTCGGTGGTCATCTGGTGCATGAAGCCGAACGCCGCGAGCGCCAGGCCCTCCACCATGATCTGCATGCCCAGGTAGGTCATGTCCCACCGGGGATCCGTGACGATGTCGTCGAGGAGCATCTTCAGGTGGGCGTTCACCGGGTAGTGGCCCGACAGCTTGGTGTCGAGGTACTTGGCGAAGACCTCCACGTGGCGGGCCTCGTCCATGACCTGGGTGGACGCGTAGTACTTCGCGTCGATCCACGGGACGGTCTCGACGATCTTCGCGGTGCAGATCAGCGCGCCCTGCTCACCGTGCATGAACTGGCTGAGCGTCCAGTTCTGGCTCTCGATGCCGAGGCGCATCCACTGGTCCTCGTTCCACTTCTCGAACGGGGTGCCGGCCACGTCGAAATCCGCGAGACCGAGGCCGGCGGCGTTGTTCTGGTCGGCGTTGGCGATCACGATCTTCTCCTGGTCAACCTCGGTGTCCCAGGGCAGGTCGGTCTCGCCGTTCCACATGGAGACCTTGGCCTTCTCGTACAGCTTGTCGAGGGCCGGGCGGGCGCCCTTGGTGTAGTCCCAGGTGAAGATCGCCTCGGCGTTCTGGCGCACCGCGGAGATGACCTCGTCGCGGTCGGTGTTGGTGACGGCGAGGATGGCCTCGAGGTCGTCGACCTCTGCCCGGCCGATGAGTTCCTCGTTGGTGGTCATGTTCCGGTGCTCCTGGTGGTGAGAGGGGTGGGATGGTTGTCGGACGGCCCCGGGACGAGCCCCGGGAGCAGGTGGGTGCGCACCAGCCGGCGTACGTCGTCCTCGACGGTGAGGTCGACGGCGGGCGACGGGTGCAGGAAGTACGAGACGAGCAGGCGGGCGGCCCACACGGCGACCTCGCCGGCCCGGCCGGGCTCGGCCAGGTGCGGGGCCAGCGACGGACCCACCACCGCGGCCGCGGTGGCGAACAGTCCGTCGAGACGGTCGAACGCGAGATGCGCCTCCACGGAGGCCGGTTCGTGCTCGAGGAGGAACGCGAGCGCGGCGTCCTCCGACAGGTGGCGGCCGGCGGCGAGGAGGCCCCGCACCAGGCAGTCCTCCAGGTCCGTGGCCCGGGCCAGTTCGCCGGTGAGTTCACCGCCGAGGCGGGCCACGTCGGCCAGGACCGCGGAGCGCAGCATCTCCGGCTTGCCGCCGGGGAACAGCCGGTAGACGGTGGCCCGGGACAGGCCGGACTCGCGGGCGACGTCGTCGATCGTGGTCTTCTGCATCCCCCAGCGGGCCACGCAGGCGAGCACGGCGTCGAGCACCTTCGCCTCGTTGGACCCCGCCGGCGGCAGCGCCGGGAGCGCGACGGCGGCGGCGTCAACCGGACCGGTGCCGGTGCGTCCCCCTGCGATGACCGTCATCGCACGGAACAATAAGACCCGAATCGTCTCATCGACAACGCGCGCCGGTGTGACGTCGGTCGCCCGGCACGGGGGACCGAGCGGGAATCTGGCGCCTCCGCGCCCCGAACGGGCGTTGCGGACCCCTATTTCCCGGAAGGGGGCACGACGATGCCGGCCAGGAACTGCCGGCGCACCAGGTCCCGGGTGGCCTCGGCGTCGGTGAGGTCGACCCCCGCCGGGCTGCCGAGCACCGAGAGGATCATCCGGGTGAGGTAGTCCGCGGCCTCTGCGGGATCGGTCCCCGGCCGGAGCCGCCCCGCGGCGGCCTCGTCCTCGAGGAGCGCCCGCAGGTAGTCGGCGATCACCGTGTGGACGAGCGGCTCCGCGGGCCGCAGCGCCGAGACCAGCTCGTCGAGGTCCGGGTCCATCAGGTTCGCCATGATCCGGCTCCGGCGGATCATGCGGGTGCCCATGAGGAGACCCTCGACCAGACGGTCCTCCAGCGTGGGCTGCTCCGCCACGGCTGTGGCGATACGGCTCCAGAACCGGCCGACCTCCCAGGTGGCGGTCTCCTGCACGAGCTGGGAACGGCCCTCGGGGAAGTGGCGGTAGACGGTGGTGCGCGACACGCCGGCCTCCGCGGCCACGTCCTCCAGGGAGAACCCGCGCACGCCGTCGCGCTCCACGCAGCGCAGGGCCGCCACCATGATCCGCTCCCGCGCCCCGCCCGACGGCGCCCCGGGAACGGGCGCCGGATCGTCGCTCATGCGGGGTGACGCACGGGCCGGTCCCGCCCCGCGTCGCCGTCGGGAACCTCGTGCAGGTCCGGTGGCGGCTCCATCGGCACGAGGTCGTTGCGGCTCCGGTTGCGGGCCACCCGACGGAGGATCAGCGGGTAGCCCACCAGCCCGATCAGGGCGAAGAACCACCACTGCATCATGTAGGAGAAGTTCTGCGACGGGCTCGGCACGTCGACCGGAACCGGGCGGGGCAACGACGCGATCCCGCCGGGCTGCGGCGGCTGCTGGCCGTCGAGCTGCACCCACACCGGCGCGAGCGGCTGGCCGACCTGGCGGCCGAAGCGGGCCAGGTCCACCCGTGACAGCTCGCGCAGGGTGCCGCTCGCAGGGTCGGTCGCGCCGAACGTGCCCTTCTCCTGCGTGAGCTGCACCGTGCCGGTCACCGTCACCGGGCCGGTGGGCGGCTGCGAGCCGGGGAACGGCGCGGTGGGCGTGCGGGGATCGACCAGCGGGATCCAGCCGCGCACCACCGCCACCGCGGTGCCGTCGGCCCGCACCAGCGGCGTGAGCACCCACGAGCCGGGCGCCCCGTCGAGCGAGCGGCCGCGGACGGCCACCTCCGCGGCACCGTCGTAGGTGCCGGCGACCTCCACGCGGGTGAAGCGGACCTTCTCGGGAACGTCCCCCGGCGGCGTGCCGGGCGGGACCACCTCGTCGAGCGCGACGGGCGCCGCGGTGGCCCGGGCCTCGAGCTGCGCGGCCTCGTCGCGGTGCAGTTCCCAGCGTGCCTTCTGCCAGAAGCCGAGGCCGATGCAGGCGATGATCAGGGTCCCGATCACCACGTGGCTCAGGATCCAGGCCGGGCGCTTCAGGAAGTCGTACATCCTGTCCCGACCCTAGGACGGAGTCCTCCGGGTGGCGCAGTCGCGGTCCTCCCCGTGGTGCGGTCGCCGCCTCCGGTGGGGCGGTTAGGTTGCCGCAACCCCTATGACCGACACGGCCACCGCACGACCCACCCACCCGAGGTGGCTGCTCCCCCTCATCGGCGGGCTGATCGTCTGCCTGGTCATCGCGTCGAACACCGGCAACGCGGTGTGGGCCAGCTGGGTCGAGTCGCACCCGCTCGGGCTGATCGCGCTCAACTCGTCGAACAAGTACCTGGTCGCCACGTCGATCAACTCGGCGTTCTGGCCGTTCCTGATCGTGGCCGTGCTACGGCTGATGGCCCCCGACCCGCTGTTCTGGGCGATCGGGCACCTCTACGGGCCCCGCGCCCTCCACTGGGCCCGCGACGTGTTCCCGGGCAGTCGGTCGCTGCTCGAGCAGGTGGGCTCGGGCGAGGAGAACAGCACGGTCACCCGCACGCTCCACGTGCTGCTGGTGATCATGCCCAACAACGTGGTGTGCCTGGTGGCCGGGGCGGCCCGGATCACGCTGCGGCGGATGCTCCTGCTGAGCTTCGTGGGCACCGTCGGCCGGGTGCTGCTGATGCGCTGGATCGGCTACCTGTTCGAGGACCAGATCGAGGACGTGCTCGACGTGGTGTCCCGCTACCAGCGCTGGTTCCTGATCGGGTCGATCGCGCTGGTCGTGGGCTACGTCGTGTGGCAGGCCGTGGGCCGCCGGGGGCTCGTGGGCGGCCTCGAGGAGCTCGAGGAGGAGCTCGGCGACGACTGAGCCGCCGGGCTCAGCGGCCCGGGTTCAGAGGCCCAGGAGGGTGTCGAGGCCGACGGTCACGCCCGGACGGTCGGCCACCTGCTTCACCGCCAACAGGACCCCGGGCATGAAGCTCGTGCGGTCGATCGAGTCGTGACGGATGCTGAGCGTCTGGCCCGTCGTTCCGAGCAGCACCTCCTGGTGCGCCACCAGACCGCGCAGGCGCACGGAGTGCACCCGGATGTCGGCGGGACCGGCGGCCCCCCGGGCACCGGGCACGACCTCCGAGGTGGTGGGATCGGGCGTCCACTCCCCCGAGGCCTCGGCCATCCGCTGCAACGTGAGCATCGCGGTGCCCGACGGCGCGTCCACCTTGTGCTCGTGGTGCAGCTCGATGATCTCGGCCGAGTCGAAGTACGGCGCCGCCATGGCGGCGAAGTGCATCATCAGCACCGCCCCGATCGCGAAGTTGGGGGCGATCACGCAGTTCGAGCGGTCGAACTGGGCGCGGAACCGCTCCACGTCGGCCTCGTCGAAGCCGGTGGTGCCCACCACGGCGTGCAGCGCGTGCTCGGCCAGGAAACCGAGGTTGTCGCAGCACGCCGAGCGGTCGGTGAAGTCCACCGCCACCTGCACCCCGGCCGCCACGAGGGCCTCCCGGTCACGCGCCACCCGGATCGGGGCGTCGACGCCGGTGACGGTGACGAGGTCAAGGCCCGAGTAGTGCGGGTCCACCGCGGCCACGAGCTCGAGGTCGGGGTCGTCGTGGACCGCCCGGCACACCGTCGAACCCATTCGGCCGCCCGCCCCGAACACACCCACTCGGATCGTCATGGCGGCCGAGCCTACGTGGCCGTCACGGCTGCTCGAACAGGTCGCGCCGGGGATCGTCGCGGTAGACGGGGTCCCGCCCTTCGTCGAAGGCGCGGATGGCCTCGGGCAGGTTGTCGGTGAAGCCCGCCATCAGCTGGTTGCGGTCCTCGAACTCGATCGCGGCGTCGAGGCTCGAGATCTCGAGTTCCGCCCACAGCGCCTGCTTGGTGGCCTCCAGACCGTGGTGGGAGTAACGGGCCATCGACCGCGCCATCCCGAGCGCCTCGTCGAGGAGCGCCTCGTCCGGCACCACCCGACTCACCAGGCCCACCCGCAGGGCCTCCGCGGCGTCGATCCGGCGGCCGGTGAGCATCAGGTCGTTCGCGTTGGCCGAACCGATGAGCCGCGGGAGGATCCAGCCGGCGCCCATCTCGGTGGAGGTCAGGCCGTTCACGATGCCCGTGGCGTTGAACGTGGCCGACGCCGCCGCGATCCGGAGGTCGCACCCGAGCGCGAGGCACATGCCGCCGCCGAACGCCGGGCCGTTCACCGCGGCCACCACCGGCTGCGGGATCGAACGGAGCCGCTTCGTCAACTGCGAGTAGATGCGCATCGACCGGCTGGCGATCCGGTGCACCGACAACCCGTCGATGTTCGGGATGATGCCGTAGTCCTTCAGGTCGAGGCCCGAGCAGAACGCACGTCCGGCGCCGGTGAGCACCACCACACGGGCCGCGTTGTCGTCGCCGACCGCGGCGAGCACGGCATCGAGCTCCACGGCGAGGTCGATCGAGAGCGCGTTCAGGCGCTCCGGACGCTGGAGCCGAACGACGCGGACGGTGTCGTCGACGGCCTCGACCTCCACCATCCGGCCCGCGTCGGGTGACGTGCTCGCCATCGTGGGACCCCCTCGTCGGGCCGGCCGACCGGCCGGTGGCCCGGACCGGCCCGGGCGCGCCGTACGGTAACCGCCATGGCCCACGGCCACGACGCCACCGCACCCCACGGGGACGACACGGACGGTCTGCCACCCGCGCCCGGCCCCGAGCGCGCGGCCGCGTGGCTCCTGCGGGTCAGCGGCGAGGACCGGCCCGGCATCACCGCGGACCTCATGACGGTGCTCGACCTTGTCGGCGTGCAGGTCCAGGACCTCGAGCAGGTGCTGGTACGGGGCTTCCTCACCCTTGCCGCCGCGCTCGGTGACCCGCCCGGAGGGGCCGGGCCCCTGCGCGAGGTGATCGACCAGTTCGCCCGGGAGCACGAGCTGGTGGTGGACCTCTCCCCCGCCCCGGCGCCGCTGTCCGACCAGCTCCACGTGGACGCGGTCACCGTGCTCGGCCACGGGTTCGAGACGCCGCTGTCACCCGAGGAACTCGGCGCGGTCGCGGGTGGGGTGGCCGCGGCCGGCGGCAACATCGATCGCATCGTGCGCCTCGCCCGCTACCCGGTGCACGCCTACGAGTTCCGGGTGACCGGCGCCGACCGCCTGGCCCTCCGCCGCCACCTCGGCGAGGCCGCTGCGTCCCACCGCCTCGACATCGCGCTGCAGCCCGCGGGCCTCGAGCGCCGGGCCAAGCGCCTCGTGGTGCTGGATGTCGACTCGACGCTGATCCAGGACGAGGTGATCGAGCTCCTCGCGGCCGAGGCCGGCTGCCTCGATGAGGTGCGGGCCGTCACCGAGCGGGCCATGGCGGGCGACCTGGACTTCGCCGACGCGCTCCGCGAGCGCGTCCGGCGCCTCGAGGGCCTCGACCTCGACGCCCTCGACCGGGCACGGGCCCGCATGCGGCTCACCCCGGGCGCCCGGACGTTCGTCCGCACCCTGAAGCGCCTCGGCTACACGGTCGGCATCGTCTCCGGCGGCTTCACCCACTTCACCGACGGCCTCGCCGCCGAGCTGGGACTCGACCACGCGGTCGCCAACGTCCTGGAGGTGGCCGACGGGCGGCTCACCGGACGGGTCGTGGGCGACGTGGTGGACCGGGCCCGCAAGGCCGAACTCCTGCGCACGTTCGCGACGGCCGAGGGCATCCCGCTCTCGCAGACGGTGGCCGTGGGCGACGGCGCGAACGACCTCGACATGCTCGCCACCGCGGGCCTCGGCGTGGCGTTCAACGCCAAGCCGGTGGTGCAGGAGGCCGCCGACACCACGGTGAACGTGCCGTACCTCGACGCGATCCTCTTCGTCCTGGGCGTGACCCGCTCGGAGGTCGAGCAGGCCGACGCCTCCGTGGCGGAGGACCGCCTCAGCCCCGACCGTCGGGGCTGACCACCGAGCGCACGCGCGGGCGGCCCAGCACGACGCGCAGCACGGCGTGGACGTCCTCGACCGTGACGGCGTCGAGGCGGGCGAGGTGCTCGTCCACCGGGGTCACGCCGCCGCGCATCGTCTCGCCGATCCCGAGCCGGGTCATCCGGGAGGCGGTGTCCTCGAGGCCGAGCAGCAACCCGCCCCGCAGCGACCCCTTGGCCCGCGCCAGCTCGTCCTCGGTGATCCCCCGGGCGACGAGGTCCGCGATCACCGCGCCCATCACGTCCTGCACCTCGTCGACCTTGCGGGGTGAGGTCGCCACGTGGACGCTGAGCGCCCCGGCGTCCACGTGCGCCGACACCGAGGAACTGATGCCGTAGGTGAGGCCGCGCTGCTCGCGGACCTCCTGGAAGAGGCGGCTCGACGGTCCGCCGCCGAGCAGGTGGTTCGCGATCGCGAGGGCGAACCGGCCGGGATCCGAGGCCGGCATCGTGCGCCAACCCAGTGCCAGGTGCGTCGTCTCCACCGGCCGGTGGTCGGTCACCTCGCCCACCACGTGGTCGTCGGGCGCGGTGCGCACCGGTGCCTCGCCGGGGGCGCGGTCGCCCAGACGTGCCGACACCTGCCGGACGAGCTCGTCGTGGTCCACCTGCCCCGCGGCGGCGACCACGAGGTTCGTGGGGCAGTACCAGCGGGCCAGGAACCCGGCGACCTCCTCGCGCCCGAGGGCGCCGAGGCTCTCGCGGGTGCCGAGCACCTCCCGGCCGAGCGGGTGGCCGGGGAACAGGCCCTCGAACAGGTGGGTGACCGCCACGTCGTCGGGATCGTCCTCGGCGGCGGCGAGCTCCTCGAGGATCACCTCGCGCTCGGCGTCGAGCTCCTCGGGACGCAGCGCCGGGGCCGAGACCACGTCGAGCAGCAACCCCGTCGCCAGGTCCGCGGCGCCGGCGGGCACGCGGGCGTAGAACGCCGTGTGCTCGTTCGCGGTGAAGGCGTTCATGTCGCCCCCGACCGCGTCGAGGTCGAGCGCGATGGAACGGGCGTCGCGCTCGGCGGTGCCCTTGAAGAGCAGGTGCTCGAGCACGTGCGACGCGCCGGCGAGCTCGTCGGGCTCGTCGCGACCGCCCACGCCCACCCAGACCGAGACCGACACCGAACGCGACGCGGGCTGCGCGTCGGTCACGACGCGCAGCCCGTTGTCGAGCACGGTCCTCCGGACGTGCTCCTCGGGCGCCGGCACGGGGCCGGCTCCGTCGGAGCGTCCGGCGGTCACCTGCGGATCACCGGCGACGACGACCGCCGCCACCACCACCGCTGGAGCGGCGCTGGCCACCGCGACCACCGCCGCCGCCACCACCACCGCCGGAGCGGGTGGACGCGGGGCCGAGGTCCCCGAACTCCTCGCGGAGCTCGGCGTCGAAGTGGTCCGAGAAGTTGAGCTCGTCGCGGTCCTCGGAGGTGGAGCCGTTGCCGCCCGACTCACGGGCACCACCGCCGCCACCACCGCCCACGGGGGCGCCATCGGCACCCACCGGCGAGAGCGAGATCTTCCCGTTCGGGTCGATGTCGTCCACCACCACGGTGATCGGGTCGCCGAGCGTGACCACGTCCTCCACCCGGTCGATGCGCTTGCCGCCGCCGAGCTTGGAGATGTGGACCAGGCCGTCACGGCCCGGGAGGATGTTCACGAACGCACCGAACTTGGTGATGTTCACCACGCGGCCCTCGTAGGTGGCACCCACGTCGGCCGTCGGCGGGTCGAGGATGAGCTTGATCTGGCGCTCGGCCTCGGCCACGGCTCCGGAGTCCACCGCGGCGATCGACACGATGCCCACCAGGCCGTCGTCGTCGACGGAGATGTTGGCGCCGGTCTCGCCCTGGATGGAGTTGATGACCTTCCCCTTCGGGCCGATCACCTCGCCGATCTTGTCGGCCGGGATCTCGAAGCTGATGATCTTCGGCGCCGTCTCGTTCACCTCGGGCCGGGGCTCGGCGATGGCGGAGGTCATGACGTCGAGGATCTGGAGGCGGGCCTCCTTGGCCTGGTCGAGCGCCGCGGCCAGCACGTCGGCGGGGATGCCGTCGATCTTGGTGTCGAGCTGCAGCGCGGTGACCGCCTCGGCGGTGCCGGCGACCTTGAAGTCCATGTCGCCGTACGCGTCCTCCGCACCGAGGATGTCGGTGAGGGTGGCGTACTTGCCGTCCGCGTGCACGAGGCCCATCGCGATGCCGGCCACCGGGGCCTTGATCGGCACACCCGCGTCCATGAGCGACAGGGTGGAACCGCACACCGACGCCATCGAGGTGGAGCCGTTGGAGCTCAGCACCTCGGAGACGAGGCGGATCGTGTAGGGGAACTCCTCGAGCGAGGGCACCACCGGGAACACCGCTCGCTCGGCGAGCGCACCGTGGCCGATCTCGCGACGCTTCGGGCCGCGCATGAAGCCGGTCTCGCCGGTGGAGAACGGCGGGAAGTTGTAGTGGTGCAGGTACCGCTTCTTGGTGACCGGGTCGATGCCGTCGATCATCTGGTCCATCTTCGCCATGCCGAGCGTGCAGAAGTTGAGGACCTGGGTCTCGCCCCGCTGGAACAGGCCGGTGCCGTGCGCCGTGGGGATCACGCCCACCTCGGCCGACAGCGGCCGGAGGTCGCGCAGGCCGCGACCGTCGATGCGGGCACCGTCGTTGACGATGCGGGACCGCACGGTGGCCTTGGCGAGGGATCGGAACGCGGTCTTCAGCTGCTTCGTCAGCGCCGAGGCGGCGTCGCCCTCGTCCGAGCCGCCCTTGACGGCGGTCTCGACCAGGCCGGGCAGGGCCCGCTCGAGCACCTCGGAGCGGAGGGCGTCCTCCGCGGCGGTGCGCTCGGCCTTGTCGGCGATCGACATGACCTCGCGGATGCGCTCACCGGCGAACTGCTCCACCTCGGCGTACACCTCGGGGGCGTAGTCGACCTGGATGTCGAAGGTCATGGTCGGCTTGGGGCCGCCCACGGCGTCGACGAGCTGCCGCTGCAGCGCGATGGCGTCCTTGATCCAGCGCTTCGACTCGTCGAGCGCGGTGGCGAGGGCGGCCTCGTCCACCTTGGGGGCGCCCTCGTCGTAGTACTCGAACGACTTCTCGGTGCCGCCGGCCTCCACCATCATCACGGCGACGTCGCCGCTGTCGAGCTCACGGCCGGCGACCACGATCTCGAAGGTGGCGTCGTCGGACTCCTGGTAGGTGGGGTGCGGGATCCACTCGCCGTCCTGGCTGTAGGCCAGGCGCACGGCGCCGATCGGGCCGTCGAACGGCACGTCGGAGATCATCAGCGCCGCGGAGGCCGCATTGATGGCCAGCACGTCGTAGGGGTTCTCCTGGTCCGCGCCCATGACGGTGCCCACGATGTGGACCTCGTTGCGGAACCCGTCGGGGAACGACGGGCGCAGCGGCCGGTCGATCAGACGGCAGGTGAGGATCGCGGACTCGGGCGCACGGCCCTCCCGGCGGAAGAACGAGCCGGGGATCTTGCCCGCGGCGTACATCCGCTCCTCGATGTCCACGGTCAGCGGGAAGAAGTCGATCCCGTCGCGGACGTGCTTCGCCGCCGTGGCGGTGACGAGGATCCGGGTGTTGCCCATGCCCGCCATGACGGCGCCGCCGGCCAGTCCGGCCAGCTTCCCCGTCTCCAGGGACATGAGCTTGTCGTCGTCGCCACCGACGGTGTCGGTGACGCGTGTGGGTTCGGCCATGTGTGGCCCTCCTCCGGCCCGCGCAAGGGCCAGTCGGGCGGCAGGCCGGTTCCCAGTGGTCGAACCCCGGCCGCGCACCCGGGAGACGGGGGGCCGGACTCCGGCGACCGGTAACCGACCGATCTGCCGCGTGGTTGTTCCGACCACCCTACCCGAGGGGCAGGGTCAGGGTGTGCAGCCGCTCAGCGGCGGAGGCCCAGCTCCGCGATCAGCGAGCGGTAGCGCTCCACGTCGTTGTCCTTCAGGTAGTCGAGGAAACGACGGCGCTTGCCGACCAGCATGAGGAGGCCGCGACGGCTGTGGTGGTCCTTCTTGTGGAGCTTCAGGTGCTCCGTGAGGTGGTTGATGCGGTCGGTCAGCAGGGCGATCTGGACCTCGGGGGACCCGGTGTCGCTCTCGTGCTGACGGAACTTCGCCATCGTGTCGCTCTTCGGCGGCAGGTTCGTGGGCTGACGGTTGCCCATGGTGGTCTCCTCGGTGGGTGTCGGACCCGGCTCCCCGACCCGTCGGACCCCGTGGGGTCCGCGCAGCCGGGAGCGGTACCCGGCGGCCGCCGGGCCCGGAGAAGGTAGCAGTCCCGGCGCGCGCCCCACCAGCAGCGACCGCGCCGCGGGCGGCCTCAGCCGGCGACGGTCTCGGTCCGCCAGCGGTACTTCGGACGCCGGTGCCGACCGACGACCTTCCGGCGGGCGTCCGCCGGCGAGAGGAAGAACACCCGCGCCTCGGGGTCGTAGCAGTAGCGCTCCACGTCCTCGAGGGTCGGCTCCCGGCGGCGCAGGCCGGCGGCGCGCAGCGACCGGCGGATGCCCTCGCCGAGGGGTCCGGCGAGCAGTTGCGCCATGATCGCCGGCAGGGTCTCCGGGTCCCGCAGCAGCCAGGAGTGCCCCGCCCGGTCCACCGTGACGAGCGTGCCGTCGGTACGGCGCACCGCGTCGCGGGCGGTGCGGTGCGGCACCGCCACGTCCCAGGCGCCGTGGATCGCGATCACCGGCACGTCGTGGTCGGCCAGGTCGTTGAGCGCGTACCGGCTCGATCGGGTCCGCAGGATCGACATCATCGGACCGAGCAGACGCCACGGCTGGACCACGTGGCCGGCGACGGTCGGCACGACCAGCCGCAGCAGCTTGGCCGCCTGGCGGGGGTCGCTGAAGGTGGGCATGACCGACACCGAGTCGACCACCAGCACCGCGCCGATCGCCGCGAGCAGCGGCGGCGACACGCGGAACAGGTACACGAGGCGGTCCCAGGTGTCGCCGACGATCGCGTCGATCAGGATCACCGCCATCACCCGGTCGGGCCACTTCGCCCCGAGCCGCGCCGCGAGCTGGCCGCCCATGGAGTGCCCGGCGAGCACGAACCGCTCGATGCCGAGCTCGTCGATGGCCCGGCCCAGCAGGTCGGCGTAGTCGTTGATGTCCTGGCCCGACAGCGGCAGGCCCTGGGTGGCGCCGTGCCCGGCTGTGTCGATCGCGATCACCCGGAAGCCCATGCTCACGAGCCGCGAGAGCGACTGGGCGTACAGGAAGCCCTCGGCGGAGAAGCCGTGGACCACCACGAGGGGCACGCCCCGGCCGGCCACGGTGATACCGATCTGGTGCCCGTCGGACAGCACGATCTGGTGACGGGCGAGACGTGGGGCCTCGACCGCGCCGACGGCCGGCGGCTCGTCGAGGACCGGGCCCTCGATCGGCTCGACGACCTGGCTCATCGGCCCCGCCCGGTCGCCGCGACCGCTGCCGGCCGACGTCGATTCCCGTTCATGACC
This sequence comes from Microthrixaceae bacterium, assembly GCA_049316905.1. Classification (GTDB taxonomy): domain Bacteria; phylum Actinomycetota; class Acidimicrobiia; order Acidimicrobiales; family Microtrichaceae; genus CAIPVR01. The sequence goes on from JBMOJH010000001.1 coordinate 56,772, forward strand.
TCACCGTACCGGGGCGGGAGGCCGTCCACCCCGATCCCGGCTACACCCCGAGCAGGTGGGCGGCCTCGTCGCAGTCGCGGCGGAGCTGGACGGTCAGCTCCTCGACCGAGGCGAACCGGGCGTCGGGGCGGATCCGGTGGAGGAAGCGCACGGCCACGTCCTCGCCGTAGAGGTCGCCGGAGAAGTCCAGCGCGTGCACCTCGAGCAGGGTGACCGCGCGGTCGTCGTAGAACGTCGGCCGCTTGCCCACGTAGATCGCCGAGGGCAGCACGGCCGGCTCGCTCCCCGGGGGGCGGACGAGCTCACCCGCGTAGATGCCGTCGGCCGGCATCAGCATCTCGTCGCCGATCGCCACGTTCGCGGTCGGGAACCCGAGCTCGCGACCACGACGGTCCCCCGGCACCACCGGCCCGCGCATCTCGTGCGGGCGCCCGAGCATCGCATTGGCGTCCGCGAGGCGCCCCTCGTGCAGCGCCCGTCGGATCGCGGTGGACGAGACCTGCTCGTCGTCGCGGGCCGCCCGCCCGTCGGGCCCCACGAGCCGGTGCCCGGTCACGCTGAAGCCGTGCACGGCCCCCATCTCCCGGAGCAGCTCGACGTTGCCGGTCCGGCGGTGGCCGAAGTGGAAGTCCTCCCCCACCACCACCTCACGCGCCCGTAGGCAGTCGACGAGCGTGTCGAGCACGAACTCGGCCGCGGATTCCCGGGAACGCTCCTCGTCGAAGTGGATGACCACCGCGATGTCCACGCCCGTGCCGCGCAGCAGTTCGAGCTTCTGGTCGAGGTCCGTGAGCAGCAGCGGGGCGCTCTCCGGGCGGATCACCTGGGCCGGGTGCCGGTCGAAGGTGACCACCGCGGAACGGCGGCCCTCGGCCCGGGCGCGGGCCACCACCTCACCGATGACGGTGCGGTGGCCGAGGTGCACGCCGTCGTAGGCCCCGATGGTCACCACCGACCCCTCGTCCGGGCGGGGGCACTCCGACTCGCTGCGCACGACCTGCACGGCCGGACCCTACCGGCGCCGGCCGCGGGATCCCCATGTGACACCGGGCCGGAACGCCCGGCCGCGGCTCAGCCGGCGGGGTCGAGCACCAGCGCGGGCTTCACCCGGTCCGCCCGTTGCCGCTGGTACACGGCCAGCAGGGCGCCGGCCCCGTCGGTGACCGCCCACGGGCCCTCGCCCTCCACACCGAGGCGGTCGGGCGCGAGGGGTCGGCCGTGGCGCACCTCGGCCGCGATGGCGCCGTCGACCGACACCGCCGGCAGCACCCGGGTGACCGTCGCGGGATCGAGCACCTGCAGGTGCTCGAGGTCGGTGGCCTCGTCGACCGACCACGGGCCCACCGCCGTGCGCCGCAACCCGGTCAGGTGGGCGCCACCGCCGAGCGCGCGACCGAGGTCCGCTGCGAGGACGCGGACGTACGTCCCCGACGAGCACCCCACCGTGGCGGTGAGCACCATCGGGTCCGCGGTCCGGCGGACGTCGAAGGTGTGGACCGTCACGGGTCGGGGTGCCCGTTCGACCTCCTTGCCCTCACGGGCGAGCTGGTGCAGTCGCCGGCCGTCGACCTTGATCGCGGAGACCATCGGCGGAACCTGCTCGATGGGCCCGGTCAGCCCGGCCACCGCCGCCGCGAGCGAGTCGTCGTCGGGCGGCTCCATGGCGTGGGTGACGGTGACCTCGCCGTCGGCATCGAGCGAATCGGTCTCCACGCCGAGGCGGATCTCCGCCTCGTAGGTCTTGTCGAGCCCGGAGAGGAAGGTCAGAAGGCGGGTGGACCGGCCCACCCCGAGCACCAGCAGCCCGGTGGCCATCGGGTCCAGCGTGCCCGCGTGCCCCACCTTCCTCGTGCCGAGCAGGCCCCGGCTCCGGGCGACCACGTCATGGCTGGTCCAGGTGGCCGGCTTGTCCACCAGGCAGAGCCCGTTCGGTGCGGGCGGCTCGCTCATCCGTCGCGGTCGGGAGCGGCGCCACGGTCGCCCGCGACCGGGTCGGCGCCGTCGCCCGGGCGCTTCCCCTCCCCCTCGCCGAGGTCCCGGAGGATCTCCTCCACCCGCAGGGCCGAGGTGAGGACCTCGTCGGGCCGGAACTCGATCTGGGGCGTGCGGCGGGCGCGCACCTCTCGGTTGACCACCTGCTGGACCGGCCATCGCAGCTCCTCGAGAGCCTCCGACACCTCCTCCAGGCGACCGTCGGCCTCGGCCTGCAGGGCGGAGTACCAGACCGTGGCGTGCTCGAGCGAGGGGTCCACCGTCGCCCCGGTGACCGTGACGAGGTCGAGGCGCTCGTCGCCGATCCGCTCGAGCTCGGACGCAACCACCTCCCGGACGAGCTCTCCCACCCGGTCGGTCCGGCTGAAGGGGCGGGGGGCGGGTCGTCCGCCACGGCGTCGGGCCATGGACCCGTCCTACCACGCCGGGACGGGCAATCCTTCCCGGTTCGCGCCAGACCTCCGTGCGATGCATGGTCCCGGCCACGTCCCATGTGACACGGTGATCACCTTGGTCACCACGGATCGACCGCCGGTTGACGCCCCGCGTCGGCACCGCGGCAGCTCCCCCGTCGACCGGTGGGGGGTCGCCGCGGTCCTGACCGCGGGCGCCCTCGTGGCCGCGCTCGCCCTGTCGGCCGCCCCGACCGGCCTCCCGGTCGTGGACGCCGCGTACCGGGTCGGGCTGGTGGTCGTGTGCGGACTCGCCGGCGCGCGGGCCCGGCGGTGGTTCCTCCTCGCCACGCCGGCCGTCCTGCTGATCGGCAGCGGTCCGCTCGGCGCCGTGGCGTGCCTGGCCGCCGCCGGCGGCGCCGCGGTGCTCCTCGTCCGCGAGCTCCGCAACCGTGTGGCGGGGGCGGCGATCGGCACCGTGTCCGGGCTGGCGGCACTGGCGCTGGTGCGACCCGGGGTCAACGGGGCCACCGCGCTCCTGGCCGCCATCGCGCTCGCCCCGCTGTTCGTCTCCGGATACCGCAACTCCCGGCGCCGCACCCGGCGCCGCGTCCGGTGGGTCGCGCTCGGCCTGGGACTGGTCGCGCTGTGGGCCGTGCTGGCAGCGGTGCTGTTCGGCGTCACGGAGCAGGGCCGGCTGCGCACGGCCGCCGCGGATGCCCGGGAGGCCGCGGCGGGGATCGGCTCGGGAAAGGGGGCGGACACCGTCAGGCTGGAGCGCTCCGCCGAGGCGTTCGCCGGGGCGGTGCGTCGCACCGATGCGTGGTGGATGTGGCCGAGCAGAGCCCTTCCCGTGCTCGGGCCCAACCTGACGGCCGTCCGCTCCGCAGCTGTGGCCGCTGACGACCTGTCCGCCACGGCCGCGGACCTCTCCTCCAGCGTGGACTTCACCTCGGTCCGCCGACCCGACGGCGGGGTGGACCTGGCGGCGCTGGCCTCGTTCGCCGGGCCCGCGGACCGGGCCGTGGGGTCGCTCGACCGGGCACTGGCCCGGGTCAACTCGTCCAACTCGGCGTGGCTCCTCCTCCCCCTCCGCGATCGCCTCACGGACCTCCGCGGGGTGCTCGAGGACGTCGGCGGCAATGCCCGGACCGCGGCCCTCGCCACCCGGACGTTGCCCGGCATGCTCGGCGCAGACGGGCCGAGGCGCTACCTGATCCTGCTGGGCAATCCTGCGGAGCTGCGCGACCTGGGCGGCCACCTCGGCAACTGGGTCGAGGTCGTCGCGGTCGACGGCAAGCTGACGGTCGCGGATTCGGGCACACCCCTCGACCTGTACGGCCCCGCCTCGGCCCGTCCCCCCGCCATTGCCGACGCCGAGGCCTATCCGGCGTCGCTGATCAGCATGGCCCCGGACCGCTTCGTCCAGAACTGGGCGGCCTCTCCGGACATGCCGACCGTCGCCCGGCTCGCTGCCGAGCTGTATCCGCAGGCCCGGCCCGGCAAGCCCCTCGACGCGGTGTTCTACGCGGACCCGTGGGCGTTCGCCTCGCTGCTCGAGCTGACTGGTCCGGTCGAGGTTCCCGGCAGCGGTGTGCGGGTCGACTCGGGCAACGCCGTCGACTTCCTGACCAAGGGCCAGTACGCGCAGCTCGGCGAGGATCCCGGTGGCGTGGTCAGCGAGCTGGTGGACCTGGCGCTCGACCGGGCCGTGGGCCGCCAGCTTCCGACGCCCGACCGCCTCGCGGACACACTCGGCCGCGCCGCCACCCGGGGGCACCTCATCGGGGCACCGACCGACGGCGCCGCGCCCGCGGTGGGCCAGATGCTCGACCGTGCCGGCCTGTCCCGCTCGTTGGCCCGGCCGGCCGACTCGGATCTGCTGGCGGTCCTGAACCGCAACGCGAACCCCTCCAAGGTCGATGCCTATCTGCAGAGGGACGTCGAGGCCCGGTACAGCTGGGACCCGCGGACCGGCGCGGTGCAGGCGCGGGTGGAGGTCGACCTGCGCAACACGGCACCCGCTGCCGGGATCCCCCCCGTGGCGGGGCAGGCGCCGGGCGACCTCCCCTTCGGGACCAACCGGACGCAGCTGGCCGTGGTGTCGGGCCTCCGGCCGGTGTCCATGAAGCTCGACGGCGTGACGCTGCCGATGGCGGTCAACGACGACGGTGACGGGTTGCGCCGCGGCTCGACCGTGATCGACGTGCCACCGGGCGGATCCCGGAAGGTCGTGGTCCTCCTCGACGGGCGGGTCCGGCCGGGCGAGTCCTACCGGCTGCGCTGGTTGGCCCAGCCACTCCTGCTGCAGGGTCGGGCTGATGTGGCGGTGAACGCGACGAGGGGCTCGTTCCCCGGACGCCGCGCCACCGAGCGTGAGCGGGTCCCCACCGAGGGCACGACGGACGTCGTGACCAGCATCGAGCCGGGGAGCGCCGGATGAGACACGGATCGCGTGGTACTGGACGTGAACGCCCTTCGCGTTCACAATGTCGTGGGAGTGCACAGGGGGGCCTGGGTCCCCGGGGCGACGAGAAGGCTGGGCGATGCGAGCACTGAGGCGAATCACAATGGGTCGGCGGCATGCCGTCGTGGCGATCACGTTGGGCGTCGGCGCCGTGGTGATGGCGTGCGGGCCGATGCCCGAGCCGACGACCACCACGACCTCGACGACCACCACGTCGTCCACGTCCTCGAGCACCACGACCACGCTGTCGCCGCTCGAGTGCAGCACCTACACGCCCACCTCGATCGGAGTGACGCCCCCGAACACCAACCCGGGCGCCACCATCACCGTGAACGGCACAGGTACCTCCGGCACCACGGTGAAGATCACGTTCAAGAAGGGCGCCACCATCGTGGACAACAACTCCACCACCACGGTGCTCCCGAACGGCACGTTCACGACGGTGATCACGCTCCCGCCGTCGGTGGGCGTGGGGCTGTGGGATGTGCGGGCCAACCTGGTCGGGTGTGCGACCTTCGCCACCACCCTGATGCAGGTCGACCCCTGATCCTCACGGCCGCCGGCCGTACCTGATCACGCGAACACGCCCCGCCGGTGACGGCGGGGCGTGTCGCGTCCGGGGTGTTCCGCGTCCGGGGATGCGGCCCGGCCGGGGCCGGGTGGGGCGGAGGGCGGCTCAGCCGCGGGGGATCTCGCGCAGGTCGTACGTCTCGATGACGTCGCCCTGCTTGAGGTCCTGGAAGTCCGAGAGGCCGATGCCGCACTCGAACCCGGCGGCCACCTCCCGCACGTCGTCCTTGAAACGACGCAGCGAGCTGATCTCGCCCTTCCAGATGATCGTGCCCTCGCGGAGGAACCGGACGCGGGAGCCGCGGGTGATGGTGCCGTTCTGCACCATGCAACCGGCGACCGCGCCGACGCGGGGCACGCGGAAGACCTCGCGCACCTCGGCGTCGCCGGTGACGACCTCCTCGAACTCGGGCTCGAGCATGCCGACCATCGCCGCCTCGATGTCCTCGAGGAGCTTGTAGATCACCTCGTAGGTGCGGATCTCCACGTCCTCGGCCTCGGCCATCTCACGCGCCTGGCGCCCGGGCCGCACGTTGAACCCGATGATGGTGGCCGACGAGGTGGCCGCGAGCTGGATGTCGGACTCGGTGATGCCGCCGACGCCGCGCAGGACGAAGCCGATCTTCACCTCGGGCCGCTCCAGCTTGCGGAGGCTCTCGGTGACGGCCTCGAGCGAACCCTGCACGTCGGCCTTGACGATGAGGTTGAGGACGGCCTGCTCACCCGCCTGGATCTGGGCGAAGATGTCCTCGAGCCGGGCGCCGTGGGACATGACCGAGGCGTCGCGGGCCCGGCTGGCCTCGCGGTGCCAGCGCTCACGGGTCTCCGCCACCGACTTGGCCTTGCGCTCGTCGGGCGCCACCACGAAGTCGTCGCCGGCCTGGGCGACGTCGGACAGGCCGAGCACCTCCACGGGCGTGGACGGGCCGGCCTCCTTGACCTGCTCACCCCGGTCGTTGATGAGGGCGCGGACGCGACCCCAGGCCGGACCGGCCACGAGCGGGTCACCCACCCGTAGGGTGCCCCGCTGGACCAGCACCGTGGCGACCGGACCGCGGCCCATGTCGAGGTGCGCCTCGAGCACCGCGCCTCGGGCACGCCCGTCGGGGCTCGAGCGCAGGTCCTCCACGTCGGCCACGAGCAGCAGGTTCTCCAGCAGCTCGTCGATGCCGATGTTCTGCAGCGCAGAGACCTCGCACACGACCGTGTCGCCGCCCCAGGACTCCGGGACGAGGTCGTACTCGGTCAGCTGCTGCATCACACGGTTCGGGTCCGCGTTGTCGCGGTCGATCTTGTTGACCGCCACCACGATGGGCACCTCGGCGGCCTTTGCGTGCTGGATGGCCTCGATGGTCTGCGGCATGACACCGTCGTCCGCAGCCACGACGAGCACCACGATGTCGGTGGACTCGGCACCACGGGCGCGCATGGCGGTGAACGCCTCGTGGCCAGGGGTGTCGATGAAGGTGAGCGGCTTGCCGCCCTTCTCCACCTGGTACGCACCGATGTGCTGGGTGATGCCACCGGCCTCACCCGCGACGACGTTCGCGTTGCGGATCTGGTCGAGCAGCTTCGTCTTGCCGTGGTCGACGTGGCCCATCACCGTGATGACCGGCGCCCGGTGCGGCAACGAGTCGTGCTCGACGTCCTCGTCCTCGTCGAGGTCGAGGACCTTCTGGAGCTCGACCTCCTGCTCCTGACCGGGGTCGACCAAGGAGATCTCCGCGCCGATCTCGGCGGCGAAGAGCTCGATCATGTCGTCGGTCAGGGACTGGGTGGCCGTGACCATCTCGCCCTGCTGGAGCAGGAAGCGGACCACGTCCGCGGCCGTACGGTTCAGCCGGGGACCGAGGTCCTGCGGGGTGGATGCCCGCTCCACCACGACGACCCCCTCCGGCACCGCGGCCGTGGCCGGGGTGTAGGTGGGGATGTCCATCGGCTGGAGCTCTTCGCGGTTCCGGCGACGACGTCCCTTGCGGCGCGGCGGCCGCTGCTGCGGGCCACCGGGACGGCCGCGGTTGTGGCCGCCGGGGGGCGGAGGACCGCCACCGGGTGCGAACCCGCCACCGGGACGCGGACCGCCACCGCCACCGGGACCGGAGCGGAACCCGCCACCAGGACCTCCGGCGGGCCGGGGCCCGCGGGCCGGGCCACCGGGACGTGTGGGAGCGGGACCCCGCCCGCCCAGACCGGGCGGCGGAGGGATCGGCTTGCCGGTCCTCGACAGCGGCGGACCGGGCGGCGGCGGGATCGGCTTGCCGGAGGAGGAGACGGGCGGACCGCTCGGTCGCGGCGCCTCGGTCTCGGCCTCCGCCTTGGCCGCGGGTGCGGCCGGTGCGGCGGGAGCGGCGGAGGCTGCGGGAGCGGCGGGGGCTGCGGGAGCCTCGGGCCGGGGGGCCCTCGGGGCCTCCGGCCGTGGGGCGGCCGCGGCCGGTGCGGGGGCCGGCGGCGCGGCGGGCGGCTCGACCGGACGCACCGGACGACCGCTGGCCGGCTTGGACGAGATCACCTTCTTCGGGGCCGCGGGCGGGGCCTCCGCCGCGGGTGCGGGCGCCGCTGCGGCCGGGGCCTCGGCGGCCGGCGCGGGCTCGGCCGGGGCGGGCGCGGCCTCCGGGGCGGCGGGTGCGGCTTCCGGGACGGGGGCGGGCGCCGGGGGCGCCTCGGGGGCCGGGGCCTCGGCGGCGGGCGCCGGCGGCGCCTCGGGCGCCGCGGCCTCGGGGGCCGACTCGGCGGCCTTCTTCGCCGGGGCCTTCTTGGCCGTCTTCTTGGCCGGCTTCTCCTCCGCGGGCTGCTCGTCGCGGATCAGACCCTCACGTTCGGCCTTGCGGCGCACCTGGTCGGCGTAGGCCCCGTCGAGGGACGACGAGTGGCTCTTGACGCCGTAACCGAGCGCGTTGCAGAGGTCGATGCACTCCTTGTTGGTGAGGCCGAGCTCCTTCGCGAGCTCGTAGACACGAAGCTTTGCCAAGACGATCCGTTCGTTGACGAGGGTGTTCCTGCACCGAACCGGGGGCGCGAGGGCCCACGGGCGGCTGTCCATACTCGCACGGATTCCGGCCCGGAACGAACCGCATCCGTCACAGCCGGGAGCGGACCTCGCTCACCCACGGCCCGGGCACGGACCGCCGCAGCGCCCTCGTGAGGGCGCCTGAACGGGCGGCACGAGCGAGGCAGTCGGGCCCGCAGATCCAGGCCCCCCGGCCCGGACCCGGACCGAGCTCCAGGCGGTCGGTCCCGAGGCGGAGCCGCACGAGCCCGTCGGGCGCCGAACGGCGCCGGCAGCCCACGCAGGTCCGCTCCGGCACGTGCTCAGGCGCCGGCGGGCTCCGGGCCGTCGGCGTCGTCGGCCTCCGCGGCGACGGCGGCGTCCGCGGCGGCCTCCAGCTCGGCCTCCACCTCCTCCACCGCGAGCTCCTCGAGCTCGGCCTCCTCCTCGTCGACCTCGACCTCGGCGATCACGTCGGTCACCTCGTCGACGGCCTCGGCCACGTCCGCGGCGAGCTCCTCGACCACGGCCTCCTCGACGGCGGCCACGTCGGCCTCGGCCTGGGCGGCCTCCCACTGCTCGAGGGTCCAGGCCGGGGAGCCGTCGCTCGGCTGCCACATCTGCTCACCGGTCTCGGGATCCACGATCCAGGCACCCTCGGCGTACGCATCGGTGCCGTAGGTGCGCTCGTAGGCCTCCTGCTCGGCGATCTCGGTCTCGGAGCGGATGTCGATGCGCAGACCCGACAGACGGGTGGCGAGGCGGGCGTTCTGGCCCTCCTTGCCGATCGCCAGGGACAGCTGGAAGTCCGGCACGATCACCTCGGCCACGCCGGCCTCCTCGTCGATCCGCACCTCCTTGACCTTGGCGGGCTGCAGCGCCTTCATCACGAAGTCGAAGCGGTCCTCCGAGAACGGGACGATGTCGATCTTCTCGCCCCGCAGCTCGTTGACGACCATGCGCACGCGCGCACCACGGGCACCGACGCAGGCGCCGACCGGGTCCACGTTCGGGTCGTTCGACCAGACGGCGATCTTGGTGCGCTGACCGGGCTCGCGGGCGCAGGCCTTGATCTCCACCACGCCGTCGGCGATCTCGGGCACCTCGAGCTCGAACAGCCGCTTGATGAGCCCCGGATGGGTGCGGGACACCACGATCTGCGGGCCCTTCGGCGTGCGGCGGACCTCCACGATGTAGGCCTTCACGCGCTCGCCGTTGTCGGGCCGCTCGTAGTTGACCTGCTCCGACTGCGGGAGCAGCGCCTCCACCGGGCCCAGGTCGAGCAGGGTGTAGCGCTGGTCCGACTGCTGGATGATGCCGGTGACGATCTCGCCCTCGCGGCCGGCGTACTCCTCGTACTTGCGCTCGCGCTCCACCTCGCGGATGCGCTGGGTCATCACCTGGCGGACCGTCTGCGCCGCGATGCGGCCGAAGTCGTCGGGGGTGACGTCCATCTCCGGGCCGTAGGGCAGGCCGTCGTCGTCGAGCTTCTGGGCGAAGACGCGCATCTCGCCGGTCTCGGTGTCGACGTTGACCCAGGCGAACTCCTCGGCGTCGGGCTGCTTCTTGTACGCGGCCTCGAGCGCCTCGGCCAGCGCCCCGAACAGGGCCTCCTTCGAGATGCCCCGCGCCTCGGCCAGCGCCTCGAGGGCCTCCATCATCTCCTGGTTCATCGCCTCGCCTCGTTCTGCTCGGTGGACTGTGCGGATCGGCGGCCACCGCCGCCGGGCTTGGGAGCGGCCTCCCACACGAACTCGGTGGTGGCCCGCTCGATCTCGTCGACGGTCAGCGTGCGGGCGGTGCCGTCCGCAGCGGTCACGGTGACGGTGTCGCCGTCGGCCGCGGTGAGCACGCCGTCGACCCGGCGCTCGCCCTCCACGCCCGGACGGGTCTTGACCTTCACCCGCTCGCCCACGGCGCCCGCGAAGTGCTCCGGGATGCGCAGCCGGCGCTCCAGGCCGGGGCTCGAGACCTCGAGGGTGGCGGCGCCGCCGAGGGCGCCCTCCTCGTCGACGCGACGCGAGATCTCACGGGTGGCGGCGGTGAGGGCGTCCACGTCGATGCCGCCGGGACGGTCGAGCAGCACCCGCAGGGTGCCGCCGGCCTCCTCGACGTCGTACACGGAGAGGCCCAACGCCGTGGCGACGTCCTGCGCGATGTCCCGCGCCGTGTCGGTGCGTCCGGCCATTGTGCCTCCCTTCCGTCGTGTCGTACCTGCTCGTTGCCGCCGCAGCGACCGCCCCGGAGCGGCCGCAAAGAAAAGGCGTGGGCAACGCCCACGCCACCCGGCAGCACCGGAACGGGGAAAGTATAGGCGACGGCGACGGCCGGTGGTCAGAGGCCCACCCGACCGTGGGTGGTCGGCGCCGGGTCAGTAGGCCCGGGCGCAGAGGGCGGTCACACCGGGTTCGTCCGGCGAGGCGGGCAGGCCCCCGTCGGCCCCTTGCAGGCAGCGCACGGTCACCGCGTCGCGGCCGAGGAGGTCGATGCCGCCGCCGGCGAGCGCGGACCACGGGATGCGGGCGAACCCCTCGGCGGCAGCCTCGCGGGCCTCCTCGGCCGTCGACACGTCGACCGTGCGGGCGTCGCGGGCCGCCGTGGCCCGGGCCAGCAGGCCGGCCTGCAACTCCTCGAGCAGCCCGGGCACCCGGCCGGCGACCTCGCCGAGGCCCATCGGCACCTTCTCGCCGGTGTCGCGCCGGCCGACCACGACCCGGCCCTCGGCGAGGTCGCGGGGCCCGACCTCGATCCGCAGGGGTACGCCCTTGAGCTCCCAGTCGGTGGCACGGCGGCCGAAGCCGGTGCTCACCCGGTCGTCGAGCCGGGCACGCACCCCGGCCGAGGCGAGCTCCGCCACGAGCCCCCGGGCGGCGTCGGTCACCGAGCCGTCCTCGTCGCGCACCACCAGCACCACGGCCTGCACCGCGGCGAGCCGGGGTGGCACCTGCAGACCCGCGTCGTCGCCGTGGGCCATGATCAGCCCGCCCATCATCCGGGTGGACACCCCCCAGGAGGTGGTCCAGCAGAGCTGCTGTTCGCCCGCCTCGTCGAGGAACGTCATCTCGAACGCCCGCGAGAAGTTCTGGCCGAGCTCGTGGCTGGTGCCCATCTGCAGCGCCTTGCCGTCCCCCATCATCGCCTCGCAGGTCAGCGTGTTGATCGCGCCGGCGAACCGCTCCTCGGCGATCTTGGCGCCGGTGAACACGGGGATGGCGAGGACCTCCACCATGAAGTCCTCGTAGACCTCGCGCAGGATGCGCTCGGCGTAGGCCGCGGCGTCCTCACGGGTGGCGTGCGCGGTGTGGCCCTCCTGCCAGAGGAACTCCGAGGTCCGGAGGAACACCCGGGGCCGCAGCTCCCAGCGCACCACGTTCGCCCACTGGTTCAGCAGCAGCGGGAGATCGCGGTAGGACTGGATCCACTTGGCCATGAACTCGCCGATGACCGTCTCCGAGGTGGGCCGCACCACCACCGGCTCCTCGAGCTCCTTGCCGCCACCGACGGTGACGATCGCGAGCTCGGGGCTGAAGCCCTCGACGTGCTCGGCCTCGCGCTGGAGGTACGACTCGGGGATGAACAGCGGGAAGTACGCGTTCTCCGCGCCGGCGGCCTTGATGCGGGCGTCCACCTCGGCCACCATCCTCTCCCAGAGGGCGTACGCGTAGGGCCGGATGACCATGGTGCCGCGCACCGGTCCGTTGTCGGCCAGCTCTGCCTTGTTGAGCACGTCCTGGTACCAACGGGGGAAGTCCTCCGCCCGCGGGGTGAGGACGGGGGCCTTGCGCTTGCCGGACTGCTGACCGGGGGGCTGCGACATGGGCGGGCATGCTACCGGCGGCCGGCGCACCGGCCGCGAGCCGTTAGCCTCGCCGCCGATGGCCCGACCCACTCCCGTCCGCGCCGCCGGTGCCCTGGTGCTCGGCGCCGGGATCGCGGCGCTGGGCGCGGCCGCGGTGGCCACCGCCGGTGGGCGCCGGGTCCGGGCCCGTCGCCGCCCCGAGCTCGACCGGCTGGCCGCACCCCCGGAGGACCTGCGCCACCACCACCTGACCACGGCCGACGGCGGGTCGCTGCACGTGGTCGAGCAGGGCACCGGGCGGCCGGTGGTGCTGCTGCACGGCGTCACCCTGCAGTGGTGGGTCTGGAACGCGATGTTCCGCACCCTGGGCGAGCGCCACCGCGTGATCGCCTGGGACATGAGGGGCCACGGCGGCTCGACCGCCGGCACCGAGGGCGTGACCCTGCCGGCCATCGCCGACGACCTCGCCCTCGTGCTCGAGCGCCTCGACCTGCACGACGCCGTGGTGGTCGGCCACTCGATGGGCGGCATGGCGCTCGCGGAGTTCTGCCGCCTGCACCACCGGATGCTGCACAACCGCTGCGCGGCCCTCATGTTCCTGGCAACGAGCGCGGCGCCGGTGGCGCTGCCGGCGCTCGTGGGCGGCGGGGCCGGACTCGTCAGCGTGGTGCAGCGGTTCGCCACCGCAGGCATGCGCTCACCCCGGCTGCGGTACGGCTGGCCCGACACGCCTGCCTCCGCACTGGTGGTGCGCGCCGCGTTCGGCCGGAAGCCGTCCGGTGAGGCGGTCGAGGCGGTGCGCCGGATGCTGTCGGAGGTGGAGCCGCGCACCGCGGCCGAGGCCGGCCGGGCCATCGCCGAGCACGATGTGCGGGAGGACCTCGGCCACGTGGACCTGCCGTCGATGGTCGTGGTGGGCGACGCGGACCTGCTCACCCCGCCGGCGCACGCACGCGGCGTGGCCGAGTGCGTGCCCGGTGCCGAGCTGCGGGTCCTGCCCGGCGTCGGGCACCAGGTGATGCAGGAGGCTCCCGAGGAGCTGGCCGAGCTCATCGAGGAACTGGTCGACCGAACCGCCGGCTGAACCGCCCGCCCCGGGGCCGGGGCCACCGCCGGTCCGCTCAGGCGCCCGCGGCGTCCTGATCGCGGAGGATCCGGCGCAGGATCTTGCCACTGGCCGATTTCGGGATCTCGTCCACGAGGTGCACCACCCGCAACTGCTTGTAGTGGGCCACCTCGCCGGCCACGAACGCCATGAGGTCGTCCTCGCCCACGTCCTGGCCCGGCTTCAGCACCACGTAGGCCACCGGCACCTCCCCCGCCTCGTCGTCGGGACGGCCGATGACCGCGGCATCGGCCACCGCGGGATGCGTGAGGAGCAGTGCCTCGAGCTCGGCCGGCGGCACCTGGAAGCCCTTGTACTTGATGAGCTCCTTGAGGCGGTCCACCACGAACAGGTGCCCGTCGGCGTCGACGTGGCCGATGTCGCCGGTATGGAGCCAGCCCTCCGCGTCGAGGGTGTCGGCGGTGGCCTGCGGGTTGTTCAGGTAGCCGAGCATCACCTGCGGACCGCGCACCCACACCTCGCCGTCCTCGTCCACGCCGAGGTCCGCCCCGGTGGCCGGGTCCACGATCCGGGTCTCGGTGTTGGGGGCGGTCACCCCGACGGAGCCGGGCGTGTAGCCACCCATCGGCGTGAGGTGCGACACCGGCGACATCTCGGTCATGCCGTAGCCTTGGACGACCTCGCAGCCGAGACGGGCCGCGGCCTCCTCGGCCAGCTCCGCCGACAGCGGCGCGGCGCCCGAGAACACCTGGTCCACGTGGGACAGGTCGTAGGAGTCGACCACCGGGTGCTTGGCCAGGGCCACCACGATCGGCGGCGCCACGAAGGAGCGTGTGACGCCGTGGTCCTGGTGCAGCTGCAGGAACGGCTCGAGCTCGAAGCGCGGCATCGTCACCACCGTCGCGCCGGCCCGGAGCCCGGTGTTCATGAGCACCTGCATGCCGTAGATGTGGAAGAACGGCAGCACCGCCATGATGACGTCGTCCTCGGAGAGCCCGGAGGCCCCGATCACCTGGGCGATGTTCGCGATGAGGTTCCGGTTCGTGAGCATCACGCCCTTGGACAGGCCGGTGGTGCCCGAGGAGTACGGCAGCACCACCACGTCGTCCGCCGCCGTCGGGACCGGCGCGTCGAGCGGCTCGCCGAACAGGTCCCGCACCGGCGCCACGCCGTCGACCGCGTCGCCGAGGACGAACAGCTCCTCCGCCGCCGTGCCCTCCGCGGCCTCACGGGCCACGTCGAGGAACATCGGCACGGTCACGAGCAGCGTGGCGCCGGAGTCCTGGAGCTGGTGGCGCACCTCGTGCGCGGTGTACGTGGGGTTCACGGTGGTGATGGTCCCGCCGGAGGCCGCGACGCCCAGGAAGATGACCGCGTACTCGGGCAGGTTCGGCGCCATCAACGCCAGCACGTCACCCTTGCCGAAGCCCCGGGCCCGGAGGCCGCCGGCGAGGGACCGGGCCTGCAGGTCGAGCTCCGCGTACGTGAGGACCCGGCCCGTGGGCCCGTCCACGAGGGCGGGCTCGTCACCGAGCTCGGCGGCCCGGGCGAGGACGTAGGTGGCGAGGGGGACGTCGGGGATCTCGACGTCGGGGAGCGGGCTGGTGAACGTCACGGGCGGAACACTCGCGCCCGGTGTGACATCGGTCAACCGGTTCGGTGCCCGATGCCGTCAGTCGTACTTCTTGTGGATCAGTTCGACCTTCTGCTCCGAGGCGTTCGCGTCGTCGCCCTGGATCTCGAGCAGCTCGGCCCGGTCCTTCTCCGCCTCGCGGCGGGCCTTCTCGGTGTCCACCCGGGCCAGGGCGGCCTCGGTGCCGTGTTCGGCGATGAACTCCGCCCACTCGACGAGGGTGGGCACCATCTCGTCCTCGGGCACCACGGCCACGTTGGTGCCCTTCACGAACAGGTGGCCGCGCTTGCGGCCCGCCGCGATGCCCAGGTCAGCGTCGCGGGCCTCGCCCGGACCGTTCACCACGCACCCCATCACCGCGACCTGCAGCGGGAGCTGCTTGTCGGCAAGGGCGTCGCGGGCCTCGGACGCGACGGCGATCACGTCGATCTCCGCCCGGCCGCAGCTGGGGCACGCGATCAGGTCCACGTTCTCGCGCTCGCGCAGGCCGTAGGCCTCGAGCAGCGCACGGCCGGCGCGGGCCTCCTCCACCGGATCGGCGGTGAGGGAGAACCGGATGGTGTCGCCGATCCCCTCGGCGAGCAGGGTCCCGATGCCCGCCGTGGCCTTGATGAGGCCCTCCGGGAGCGGGCCGGCCTCGGTCACCCCGAGGTGCAGCGGGTGGTCGGTGGCCTCCGACAGCTGGCGGTACGCCTCGATCATCAGCGGCACGTTGGAGGCCTTCACCGAGATCTTCACGGCGTCGAAGCCGACCTCCTCGAAGTAGGCCAGCTCCTGCATCGCGGATTCGACCATCGCCTCCGGGGTCACCCGGCCGCCGTACTTGTCGTACAGCTCGGGGTCGAGGGAACCACCGTTCACGCCGATCCGGATGGGGACGTCGCGGTCCTTCGCCGCGGCGGCCACGGCCCTGATGTGCTCGGGCTTGCGGATGTTGCCGGGGTTCAGCCTGAGGCCCTGCACGCCGGCGTCGAGCGCGGCGAGGGCCATCTTGTACTGGTGGTGGATGTCGGCGACGATCGGCAACGGGCTGCGCGGCACGATGCGGGCGAGCCCCTCGGCCGCCTCCATCTCGTTGCACGTGCAGCGCACGATGTCACAGCCCGCGGCGGCGAGCGCGTAGATCTGCTGGAGCGTGCCGTCGACGTCCGCGGTCTTGGTCGTCGTCATCGACTGGATCGTCACGGGTGCGCCGCCGCCGACGGCGACATCGCCCAGGTGGATCTGGCGGGTGGGCCTGCGGGGGAAGGTGACGGCTCCGGCGTCCATGCGGCGGAGGCTAACCCCCGTGGGGCGCCGAGCTAGGTCGACACGCCGCGGGTCACGTCGAGGTAGAGGGCCAGCAGCGACACCACCACGAGCACCATCACCACGCCGTAGGCCACCGGGAGCATCCGCGACACGTCGGCCAGGTACCGCTGGCGGGACCGCCGGCGCATCTCCTGGGCCTTCTCGTAGGACGCGATCACGAGGTGCCCGCCGTCGAAGGGCAGCAGCGGGATCAGGTTGAACACACCGATCACGATGTTCAGCCCGGCGAGGAACCCGATCAGGTTCGACAGGTTCTGCGAGGTCAGCTCCGAGCCGGCGAGCACGATCCCGACGATGGAGATCGGCCGGTCCGCGGGCGCCGTGTCCTCCGCCGCGGTCGGCCGGGACGCCGCGTCCTGGTCGCCCGAGACCGTGGAGGTCACGAAGTCGATCATGTTGGGCGGCCACAGGAAGCGGGCCATGCCGACGGTGGCCAGGCCGACCACGCGCCCGAACTCCGACACCGACCGGACCGCTGCGGCCGGGACCGAGTCGGTGACCAGCACCGGGCTGCGGCCCACGCCGAAGAACGCGGCGGGCGGGTTGGCGGCCACGGCGCTGCCCAGGTCGACGCGGTGCTCGGCGGTGGCGTCGGCCCCCTCGGTCGTGAGGACCACCACGCCGCCCACGGAGCGGGCGAGCGCCGCACGCGCGGCCTCGAGGTCGGCCACCTTCTGTCCGTTCACCGCGGTGACCCGCTCACCCTCGCTCAGGCCCGCGCCGGCAGCCTGACCCGTGTCGGCCACGCCACCCACGAGGACGCCGCTGCCGCTGTCGATCAGGTCGAGGTCCTCACCGATGGTGCCCACCACCTTCAGGCGCTGGGACAGGTCCACCTGGAGGGTCTCGGTGCGGCCGCCCCGCTCCACCACCACGGTGGCCCGGCCCGGCTCGACGCCGGAGATGGCGTCACGGAAGTCCTGGAACGACTCGACGGGTGCCCCGTCGAAGCTCACGATGCGATCGCCGCTGCGCACGCCCGCCGCCTGCGCCGCGCTGCCCGGCGTGACGTCCTTGATCAGCCACTTGTCGCCGTCGGGACGGCCGATGAGCGCGAACTGGACCAGCAGCAGCACCAGCGCCAGCGCGAAGTGCATCGCCGAGCCGGCCACGGCCACCGACGCCCGCGAGCGGTAGGGCGCCTGGCGGTAGGTGCGCGCCTCGTCCTCAGGGTCGACCTCCTCGAGGTTCGACATCCCGATGATCTTCACGTAGGCACCGGCGGGAACGGCCTTGAGCCCGAACTCGGTCTCGCCGCGCCGGAACGAGAAGATGCGCGGACCGAACCCGATGAAGAACTCGGTGACCTTCATGCCGGCCCGTTTGGCGGCGATGTAGTGGCCGAGCTCGTGCAGGAAGATCATCACGAGGATCGCGAGGATCACGATCAGGATCGGCAGGCCCCGGGTGACCCCGAGGAGCACCACGAGGCCCACGAGCACCGCCACACGGGCGATGCGTCCGGCGCGGGTGCCCATCACCCCGGCGAGGTCCTGCTCCTCCCGGGCGCGGTCGGCGGCGTCGCCGCCGAGCTCGGGCGGTTCGCCGCCGGCGGACGGCCGCTCGTCGACGGTCACCGGGCACCTCCCCGGGCCGAGACCAGTTCCTCGGCGACCACGCGGGCCGCCCCGTCCGCGGCGAGCACGGCGTCGAGCGAGTCGGCCGGCGTGCCGTCCCAGCGGTCGAGGGCCTCGGCGAGCACCTCCGAGATCCCGCTCCAGGGGAACCGGCCGGCGAGGAACGCGTCCACGGCCACCTCGTTGGCGGCCGAGAGCCACGCCGGTGCCGTCCCGCCCGAACGGCCGGCCGCGTAGGCGAGGTCGAGGCAGCGGAACGTGGCGCGGTCCGGCGGCTCGAAGGTGAGCTCCAGGGCCGAGGTCCACTCCATGCCGCCGAAGGGCGTGCCGATCCGGTCGGGATAGGCGAGGGCGTAGCCGATCGGCAGGCGCATGTCGGGCAGCGACAGCTGCGCGATGGTGGCGCCGTCGGTGAAGGTCGCCATGGAGTGCACGATCGACTGCGGGTGCACGACCACGTCGATCCGGTCGTAGTCCACGTCGAACAGCTCGTGGGCCTCGATCACCTCGAGACCCTTGTTCATGAGCGTCGACGAGTCGACGGTGATCTTCGGACCCATGCTCCAGGTGGGGTGCGCCAGGGCCTGCTCGACCGTCACGCCGGCGAGGTCCTCCGCGGTGCGACCGCGGAACGGCCCGCCGGAGGCGGTGAGCACCACCTGGGCCAGCCGTCGCCGGCCGTCGGCGGCCCGGAGGCACTGGTGCACAGCGCAGTGCTCACTGTCGACGGGCACGATCTCCGCGCCGGGGGTGTCGCGCACGGTGCGCACCACCGGGCCCGCGGCGATGAGCGACTCCTTGTTGGCGAGGGCCAGTCGACGTCCGGCCGCCAGGGCGGCGAGGGTGACCGGGAGCCCGGCGAAGCCCACCACGCCGTTGACCACGACCTCGGCCCCGCCGGCCACGGCGGCCATGGCGTCGGGCCCCGCCTCCAGCGTGACCCCGGGCGGCAGCAGCTCCTTCAGCTCGGCAGCGCGGGTCGCGTCACCCAGCGCCACCACCTCCGGCCGGACCGCGCGGGCCTGCTCGGCGAGGAGCTCGACCGACGAGTGCGCACCGAGCACCGAGATGTGGAACCGGTCCTCCTCGGCGGCGACGACCTCGAGGGTCTGGGTGCCGATCGAACCGGTGGAGCCGAGGACGGCGACGCTGGTCATGGGAGGCCCATGCTACCGACCGCCCCGGGGCCTCCCCCGTCGCTGTCGCGGCACCTTGGCGCCATGCTCAGGTTCCGCGAGTGGCCGGCGTGGCTCAGGCGGCCTTGCCCCACACGTCGAAGAGCACCGTCACGAAGTAGGCGGTGGGCAGCACGAACAGGAGAGCGTCGAAGCGGTCGAGCACACCCCCGTGACCCGGGAGCACCGAGCCCATGTCCTTCAGGTCGAGGTCGCGCTTGATGAACGACTCGCACAGGTCGCCGAGCGGGGCCGCGGCGGCGCAGAGCAGGGCGAAGACGATGGTGCGGAAGATGTTCCCGCCGATCGGGTGGATGCCGAAGAAGCCGACCACCACCACGGTGACGACGAACGCGGCACCGAACCCTCCGGCGAGTCCCTCGAGGGTCTTGTTCGGACTCACCGACGACATCGGAGTGCGCCCGAAGAACCGGCCGGTGAAGTAGGCGCCGACGTCGTGGCTGACCGCCACGATGACCGCCGCGATCACCACGCCGATGCCGGGGTTGGACGTGAGCTTGGGATCCGCGTCCTGCAGCACCTTGCCGAGGCCCAGGAACAGCGTGGCGAACGAGCCCAGGAACCCGATCCACAGCACGCCGACGAAGGTGATGCCGAGGTTCCGCACCGAGTTCTCGCCCGGCGCCACCCAGAGGTACCAGACCAGGCCCAACATGACGGTGAGTCCGAGCACCACCGGGTAGGCGGCCAGACCGCTCGTGTAGGTGGCGAGCAGGAGCCCGATGATGCTGACGAGCCCGACCAGGGTGGCGGGCTGGTACCCGCGCTGCTGGACGGCACCGAAGTACTCGAAGGCAGCGATGCCCACGACGACGCACGCGAGGAGCGTGGTCGCCAGGCCGCCGAGACGGAAGCAGACGAGCCCCAGCACGGCGAGACCCACGCCCACGGCCACCGCGGTGCCCAGGTTGCGGTCCCCACCGGCGGCGCCACCCGAGGCACCACCTCCGCCCTCGGGCCGCGGGCGCCGCGGGCGGCCACCGTCGCCGCCGTCCGAGGGTCGGCGACCTCCGCCACCGCGCCGGCGGGGCGCTCGCTCCACGGGTGCCTCGTCGGGGGCGAAGGCCGCGAAGGGGTCCCCCTCGTCGGCCCCGCGGTCGAAGAAGTCGTCGGCCGCCCGGTCCCCGCGCTCGTCGGAGCCCAGGGCCCCAAGGCGCGGGCCGTCGTCACGCAGGTCGTCGAAGTCCGTGTCCACGCTGCGGTCCCCCTCGTCGCGCCAGCGGGGCTGGCTCCCGGTCATCGGCTCGAGCGGCTGCTCCTCGCCGCTGACCACCTTGGGCACCTGGCCCGTCGGCGGCTCGGTCCAGTGCGGCAGGACGAACGAGTCGTCCTCCGCGCCGAACCCGCCCTCGCCCGCGGCGGTCCCGACCGAATCGGCCGGCTGGGCCGCAGGGCGGTACGGGTCGTCGCGGAAGGTCTCGTCGCCGGATGGCTCGTCGCGGGAGGGCTCGTCGCGGGAGGGCTCGTCGCTCCAGGAGGGCCGTGACTCGGGCGCGGCCTCGGGCCCGGACAGGTCGTCGAGCCAGCTCCCCTCGGCCGGGGCGCGGGTCCACTCCTCCTCCGAGGGCTCCTCCGGCAGGGTGATCGAGCTCCAGGAGCCGGGCCCGAAGGACCCCGCCGGACCGGCGGCCGGCTCGGCGTACGGGTCCGGGTCCGCGGCCGCAAGCGGTTCGGCCGGCACGTTTCGCTCCTCCACCACGTCGGTCTCGATCAGCTCGTCATCGGACGGCAGTTCCCCGTCGACCACATCGACCTCCTCGTCCAACAGGCGGGCATGCCCGACACGCTCGGTCCCCGGATCCGGCACGGCGGCGAACCCGTCGTCGGCCCACCGGGGCGCGGCGGGCTCGGGCTCGGCGACGGTCGGCGCATCCACACCGGCCGCATCGCTCGTCGAGATCCGGATCTTCGGGAGGTCGCCCACGTCGGTCGGCTCGTCCGGCCGGTCGCCGAACCGCTTCTCCCCACGACGACGGCGACGGGCCACGTCGGGGCGCGACGCGGCCTCGGCCGCCTCCTGTGCGCCGATGATGCGCACCCCCTCGCTGCGGGTGGTGCCCTCCACCTCGGGTGCGTCCGGATCGTCCGGTCGTCCCTCGTCGGTCATGCGTCCTCCTGGCGAGCCCGTCGTGCGGCAGGCTCAGCCCTCCATCAACTCGTTCGTCTTGGACTCGAGCGCCTCGTCGATCTGGTGCTCGTGGTCCTTGGTGAGCTTGTCGAGCTCGGTCTCGGCCCGGCGGAGGTCGTCCGCGGACAGGTCGCCGTCCTTCTCGAGGGCCTCGAGGTCCTTGCGCGCGTCGCGCCGGGCTCCGCGGACCGAGTTCCGGCCCTCCTCCGCCTTGTTCTTCACCAGGCGGACGTACTCCTTGCGCCGCTCCTCGGTGAGCGGGGGGAACGCCAGCCGGATCGCCGCACCGTCGTTGGACGGGTTCAACCCGAGGTTGGCGTCCTGGATGGCCCGCTCGATCGCGGCCATCGCGCCCTTGTCGAAGGGGTTGATCACCAGCATCCGGGCCTCGGGCACGGAGAAGGAGGCCAGCTGCTGCATGGGCACGGTGCTGCCGTAGTACTCGACGGGCACCTTCTCCACGAGGCCCGGGTTCGCACGACCGGTGCGCACGCCGGCGAACTCCGCGCGGGTGTGCACCACCGCCTTGTCCATTCGTTCCGCGGCGTCCTCGAGGGCTGCGGCCACCAACTCGTCACTCATCGTGGCTCAGCCTCCCACATCGAGTTCGGCCGGACGCGACACGCGCGCCGGTCAGGACACGACGGTGCCGACGTGGGCACCGTCGAGCAGCGCACCGAGGTTGCGGCCGAGGAGGTCGAACACGCAGATCGGCAGCCGGTTGTCCATGCAGAGGGTGATCGCGGTGGAGTCCATCACCTTGAGGCCCCTGTTGAGGACGTCGATGTAGCTCACCTCGCGCAGCAGCTCCGCGTCGGGGTCCTGACGGGGGTCCGCGGTGTAGACCCCGTCGGTCCCGTGCTTGCCCATGAGGATCGCCTCGGCGTCGATCTCCACGGCTCGGAGGGCCGCCGTGGTGTCGGTCGTCATGAACGGGTTGCCCGTGCCCGCCCCGAAGATGACCACGCGGCCCTTCTCGAGGTGCCGGATCGCCCGCCGCCGGATGTACGGCTCTGCGAGCTGCGACATGTGGATCGCCGTCTGCACCCGGGTGGGCTGACCGAGCCGCTCGAGCGTCTCCTGGAGCGCGAGCGCGTTGATGACCGTGGCGAGCATGCCCATGTAGTCGGCCTGGGCGCGGTCCATGCCGGCCCCCTCGCCGGTCATGCCCCGCCAGATGTTGCCGCCGCCGACCACGACCGCGACGTCCACCGCGAAGTCGCGCTTCACCTCGACGATCTCGGACGCGAGGGACGTCACGACCTCGCCGTCGATGCCCTGGCCGCCGTCGCCGGAGAACGCCTCGCCGGACAGCTTGACCAGCACTCGGGACCAACGGGCGGGGCGCCGCAGCCCGTCCGCCGCGACCTGGTCGGAGGTTGCCACCTCCGCCTCAGCCGCCGATCACGGCCTGGGCGAAGCGCACGATGGTGGCGTCGCCGAGCTTCTGCTGGACCGTCTCCTTGTCACCGAAGATGCCCTGCTCCGGGAGGACGCGCTCGGCGTACCAGGAGTTGAGGCGACCCTCGACGATCTTGGGCACGGCCTGCTCGGGCTTGCCCTCCTTGCGCGTGAGCTCCTCGAAGGAGGCCCGGGCCTTCTCCACCAGCGCCGGATCGATCTCGTCGCGGGAGAGCGCGGAGGGCTTCGCGAAGGCGATGTGCAGCGCGACCTCGTGCGCGGCGGCCTCGTCCGCGCCCTGGATCTCGATCAGCACACCGTTGGTGCCGCGACCGTCCTGCACGTGCAGGTACGCGTCGAGCACGTTGCCCTCCGCGGCCTCGAAGCGGGCGACCTTGCCGACCTCGATGTTCTCCTTCTTGGAGATCTTCAGGTCCTCGAGGTCGGCCTGGAGGCCGGTCACCGCGTCCTCGCCGTCGGAGAGGACGGCGTCGGCCATCTTCTGGACGAGCGCCACGAAGTCGGCGGCCTTCGCCGAGAAGTCGGTCTCGGACTTCAGCTCGACCAGCGCCGCGGTGTTGCCGGAGCGGGCGATTGCCACCGCGCCCTGGTTGTTCTCGCGGTCCTCGAGTGTGGCGACCTTGGACAGACCCTTCTGGCGCAGGATCTGCGCGGCCTTGTCCATGTCGCCGTCGGCCTCGGTGAGGGCCTTCTTGCAATCCATCATCCCCGCGCCGGTGGCGTCGCGGAGCGCCTTGACGTCCTTCGCGCTGATGTCGGCCATCACTCGCCTCCCTCGGTCGGCGCGGCCGGGGCCTCCTCGGCGGCGGCCACCTCCGCGTCGGCCTGGGCCTCGGTGGTCACCGCGGCCTCGTCGGCCGGGGCGTCCTTGGCGGCGAGCAGTCGGGCCTCACGGGCCTGGGCGGCCGCGGCGGCCTCGGCCCGTGCACGAGCCTGCTGGGCGGCGTGCGCTGCCTGCTCCTCGGCGGAGCGCTCCTTGGGCACCGACTCCGGGTGCGTCTTCGAGCGCATGAGCTTGCCCTCGATGACCGCGTCGGCGACGACACGGGTGAGGAGGTTGCCGGAGCGGATCGCGTCGTCGTTGCCCGGGATGACGTACTGGATCACGTCGGGGTCGCAGTTGGTGTCGACCACGGCGACCACCGGGATGCCGAGCTTGTTCGCCTCGGTGACGGCGATGTCCTCCTTCTTCGTGTCGAGGATGAACACCGCGTCCGGGAGGCGCTCGAGGTTCCGGATGCCGTTGAGGTTCCGCTCGAGCTTCTCGAGCTCGCGGCTGAGGAGGAGGGCCTCCTTCTTGGGCATCGCGTCGAACTCACCGGAGTCCCGCATGCGCTGGTACTCCTTCATCTTGCCGACGCGCTTCGAGATGGTCTCGAAGTTGGTCAGCATTCCGCCGAGCCAGCGCTGGTTGATGTACGGCATGCCGCACTTCTCGGCGTAGCCCTGGATCGCGTCCTGGGCCTGCTTCTTGGTCCCGATGAAGAGCACCACGCCGCCGTCGGCGACGAGATCGCGCACGAACAGGTACGACTTCTCGATCCCCGAGAGGGTCTGGTGCAGGTCGATCAGGTAGATCCCGCCCCGCTCGCCGTGGATGAACCGCTTCATCTTGGGGTTCCAGCGACGGGTCTGGTGACCGAAGTGGACCCCGGCCTCCAGCAGTTGCTTCATGGAGACGACGGCCGCCATGGTGATGCTCCTTTCCTTCCGGTTCGTCGAGACCCGGCCGCGACGCCACCGAGGTGGCGACCGAAAGGGGCGGCCGGGCGGATGTGGTCGTGGGCCCGAGGGCCCGGTCGGCCCGGGTTCGGGCCGACCGGAGAGTGTAGTCACCGTTGGCCCGGCCCCACCAAGGTCGCCCCCCGCACCGTGGTCCGGCGCGGGACGAGCACGGCGTGGCGGGGCGGCGGGCCGCCCGCGAACAGGGCGGCGGGATCG
The DNA here is from genome assembly GCA_049316905.1 of Microthrixaceae bacterium. Taxonomy (GTDB): domain Bacteria; phylum Actinomycetota; class Acidimicrobiia; order Acidimicrobiales; family Microtrichaceae; genus CAIPVR01. The sequence continues at coordinate 81,252 of JBMOJH010000001.1, forward strand.
AGGTAGCGGCGGCCGCGACGGACCCCGAGGTGGAACGAGGCGGCCGTCCTGCCGAGCGGGGTGCCGGCCTCGACGACGTCCCCGACGGCGACCGACGTGGTCGCCAGGCCCGTGTAGGTGGAGCGGAGACCGTCCGGGTGGACCACCGCCACCACCGACCGCCCGGCCACCCGCCCGGCGAAGGCCACCATGCCGGGGCCGATGGCGGTGACCTCGTCACCGGGGAACGTGGCGTACTCCAGGCCGCGGTTGCCGGGACCGTAGGGTCCGGCCGGTTCGCGGAACGGATCCACGACCGGGCGGTCGAGGGGCGGGCGGTAGGTGGGACCCGGGGATGGCGCGGAGCCGCCCGATGGCCCGCCGACGGCACCGGCCGGCGGCGCGGACAGCGGCCACCCGCCGAGGAGGGTGACCCCGAGAAGGGCCGCCGCGAGGAGAACGATCGCCGTGACGCGGTGGGCGACGGCGGGAGGGGCGGCGCCCTGCCCCCGGCGCGACCGGGTCAGTCGCGGTCGGCGGCGCTGAACCGGGAGCGGAGGTGCAGCACGGCCTTGGTATGGATCTGGCACACCCGGGACTCCGTCACACCGAGCACCCGGCCGATCTCCTGGAGAGTGAGCGACTCGTAGTAGTAGAGCGTCAGGACGATCTTCTCCCGCTCGGGGAGGCCGTTGATGGCCTGACCCAGGAGCTGACGCGTCTCCGCCACCTCGAAGGCGCCCATCGGGCCGGTGGTCGAGCGGTCGGCGATCGTGTCCCCGAGCGTGATCGACTCGCCCCGCTCGCCGCTGCCGCCGAGGATCTCGTCGAGCGCCGCGATACCGACCTGGGAGATCTGGTGCAGCGCCGTCTGGAGCTGGTCGTCGGTCCAGTGCAGCTCCGCGGCGAGCTCGTCGTCGCTCGGGGCCCGGTGGTGGATCGCCTCGAGCTTGGCGTACGCCTTCTCGATCTGGCGCACCTTGGCCCGGACCGATCGGGGCACCCAGTCGATCGACCGGAGCTCGTCGAGGATCGCGCCCTTGATCCGGCTGATCGCGTACGTCTCGAACTTGAAGCCCCGTTCCGGCTCGAACTTGTCGATCGCGTCGATCAGCCCGAACATCCCGTAGCTCACCAGGTCGGCCTGCTCGACGTTCTGGGGCAGGCCCACGGCCACGCGTCCCGCCACGTACTTCACCAACGGCGAGTAGTGCACGATGAGCGACTCGCGGGACCGCTCGGTGCCCCGGTCCTTGTAGTCCGCCCACAGCTGCTGGAGCTGGGCGTCGGTCGGCTCGTCGGTTCGCAGTCGTGTGGTCATCGTGCTCTCGGGTGCGCGGCCTCCACGACACGCCGCAACCGCTCCCGGCTGACGTGTGTGTAGACCTGTGTGGTGGCGAGATCGGCGTGGCCGAGCAGTTCCTGGACCACTCGCAGATCGGCACCTCCGTCGAGAAGATGAGTGGCGAAGGTGTGGCGGAGGGCATGCGGGTGAGTGGGAACGGGCGAACGCCGGTCCAGGAGACGGCGCACGTCACGGGGTGAGAGCCGGACCCCGCGGCGGTTGGTGAACAACGGACGACCCGTGGACGGCCCCGTACCGGGGTGAGCGGCGACCCAGTCCGCACGGCCGCCGTGGAGCCAACGGCCCATGGCGGCGCGGGCGGGGTCGCTGAGCGGCACCACGCGTTCCTTGGCCCCCTTGCCCCACACCGACAGCCGCCCCCGGACGAGGTCGACCGAGTCCACGTCGAGGCCGCACAGCTCCGACACCCGGAGGCCCGAGCCGTAGAGCAGCTCGAGCGCGAGCACGTCGCGCAGCTCCTCGGCCGGATCGGGGCTGTGGTCCTTCGCCGCCGGCGCGTCCTCGGTGCCAGCGCCCGCCACGGCAGGTCGCTCGTCGAGGAGCTGGTGCAGCTCGTCGGTGCGCAGGACGCGGGGCAGCCGGGCGGCACCCGACGGCGCCGAGACGCCGACGGTCGGATCGGTGGGAACCCGCCCGGTGCGGACCGCCCAGGCGAAGTAGCGACGCAGTGAGGCCGCCTGCCGGGCGATCGTGCGCGACGCGAGCCCGCGACCGGTGACGTGGGCCAGGTACGCGCGGACCACGGCGCGGTCGATCGAGGCAGGGTCGGAGTGGCCATGATCCGCGGCCCACTCGGCGAAGCCCCGCACGTCGCGTCGGTAGACCGACAGGGTCGACCCGGCGAGCGGGACGGCCGCGACGAACGCGTCGAGATCCCAGCCCTCCGACCCGCCTGCCACCATCCGGGACCCCCGTCCGCCGATGCCTCCACCCGCGGGGCCGGCCGAGCCGTGCTCGACCGGACGGCGTCCCGCGCTGAATGCTCCGCGTAACCTAGCGACCGCGAAGCGTGGCGCGCCAGCACTTCCTGACTGCTCATCGGGGCCCGCCGATCCGCTCGACCAGGCCGCCGTGACGTCGGACCCACCCCTGGTCCTCCAGGCGACCCAGCGCCGGCACCGCGACTGCGAGCGACAGGCCGGAACGTTCGACCAGCGAGCCGGTGGTCACCGGCTGCCATCCGAGGTGCTCGAGGAGGCAGGCCCCGTCCGCATCCGGGCCCGGTGGCCCGTCGGCCGACGGCCGGGCGCCGGCCGCAGGCGGGAGCGTCCGGCCGATCGCCAGCAGCACGTCGGCCAGGCCGGTGCAGACCAGTGCGCCGTCGGACAGGAGCGCGTTCGGGCCCTCCGAGACGGGGCTGTCGACCGGGCCCGGCACGGCCAGCAGCGGGCGGTCCCGATCGAGGGCGTGGCCCACCGTGGACATCGACCCGCCGCCGCGGCCGGACTCCACCACGACCACGGCGTCGGCCAGCGCCACGAGGAGGCGGTTCCGGACCGGGAAGCGCCACGGCTCGGGACGGCACCCCGGTGGGAGTTCAGAAACCAGCAGACCACGCCGCGCCACCTCCCGGGCGAGGCCCGCGTTGCGGTGCGGCGCGGGACGGTCGAGGCCGGCCGCCACCACCCCGACGGGACCGGCGGTGGCGCCGTGGACGTCGTCCCGTTCCGCAGGGGCGTCGCCGCCCGGCTCCAGCGCCCCGGCGTGCGCCGCCGCGTCGATGCCCAGGGCCAGGCCCGACACGACCGACACGCCGGCGGCGGCGAGGCCGGCCCCGAGCTCGTGCGCCACCCGCCGGCCGTAGCCGGTGGCGCGACGTGTGCCCACCACGGCCACCGTCGCGGTGCGCAGCACGGCCGTGTCGCCACGGAGGAACACCACGGCGGGCGGGTCGGGATCCGATGCCAGCGCCTCGGGGTAGCCCGGGGAGCCGAGCGCCACGGCCGCCACGTCATGGCGACGACACCGCTCCCACACCTCCGCGGGCGACGAGGCGGAGGCGGCGGCCCGGAGGAGGTCGGGGTCGGCGGCCCGGGTCGGGAGGTCGGCCGGGGCCAGCCGTCCGGTGGCCACGCGTTCCCACACCACCGCGGGCGGGCCGGAGCGCAGCATCCGGCGGAGCCCCGCCGGACCCACCTTCGGCAGGCCGGCGAGCGCGGCGAGGTACGCCTCCATCGGGAGGTCCCCGCCGCTCATGCCGCGTTCCCGAGGACCTCGTCCTGGGCACGGAGGCACAGCGCGAGCTCCAGCTCGTCGATCCCCACCGGCGGCTCGCGGCCGGCGAGATCGAGGATCGTCAGGGCGACCGCCCGCACCCGCTGCGCGCCGCGCATGGTGACCGAGCCGGCGGCGAGGCGCCGGCGCAACAGGCGCCGGCCCGCATCGGTGAGGGGCGCAGACCGTTCGAGCCGGGCGCCGCGGAGCTCCCGGTTCACCCGCACGCCCCGCGCCGCCGCCCGGGCCCGGGCGCGGTCGACCCGGGCGCGGACGTCGGCGGAGGGCTCCCCCGACGGCGAGCGGCGGAAGGCGCCCTCGGGGTCGGGCGGGTCCACCCACAGACCGAGGTCGAAGCGGTCCAGCAAGGGCCCCGACAGGCGACGCCGGTACCGCTCCACCTGGGCGGTGGCGCACCGGCACGGCCCGCGCGTGCCCCGCCCGCACGGGCACGGATTGGTGGCGGCGACGAGCAGGAACCGCGCGGGCAGGTCGGCGCCCACCCCGGCGCGGGAGATCCGGATCGTGCCGTCCTCCAGGGGCTGGCGGAGCGCGTCGAGGTGGCGGGCCGGGAACTCGCCGAGCTCGTCGAGGAACAGCACGCCGGCTGACGACAGGCTCACTTCGCCGGGACGCACCGCACCGGAACCTCCCCCGACGAGCGACACGAGCGACGCGGTGTGGTGCGGCGCCCGAAAGGGCGGCCGCACCGGCAACGACTCGGTCGCCCGCAGCTCGCCCGCGGCGGAGTGCACCCGGCACACCTCGAGCGCCGCGTCGGGATCGAGATCGGGCAGCAGGCCGGGCAATCGCTCCGCCAGCATCGTCTTGCCCGCGCCGGGCGGGCCGACCATGAGCAGCGGGTGGCCCCCGGCGGCGGCGAGCTCGAGCGCGAGCCGGCCCACGGGCTGGCCCTGCACCTCCGCGAGGTCCGGCACGGCCGCCGGCGGGCCCGGTGGCTCCGGCACCTCGACCCGGGGCCACGGTTCGTCACCGGCGAGACAGGCGACGACCGAGCGAAGGTCCGGCGCGGCGACCGCGTCGGGCCGCACCAGGCGGGCCTCGACCAGCGAGCCCGGGGCCACCACCACCAGCGACGAGCGGAGCGCCTCGCACAACGGCAGCGTGCCGCGCACCGGGCGGACCCGACCGTCGAGGCCGAGCTCGCCGACCAACCCCGCGTCGGGCAGGCGGCCCGGCAGCTGGTCGGAGGCCGCGAGGAGCGCCACCGCGATGGCCAGGTCGAGCCCACCCCCCACCTTCCGCAGGTGCGTGGGGGCCAGGTTCACGGTGATGCGCTGGAGCGGGAAGGAGAACCCGCTCGACACCACGGCGGCCCGGACCCGGTCGCGGGCTTCGCGGCACGACGCATCGGGCAGACCGACCACCGAGAAGGAGGGCAGACCCTGGGCCACGTGGACCTCCACGTGGACGGGATGGCCCGCCACTCCCAACAGGGTGGCGGACGGGACGGCGGCCAGCACGGCACACCTCCGGGACGGGCGCCCGGATCGGACGCGACGGGGGCGGCGGTGCCGCGAGGCCGGCCGAGGACCGGCCCGGCCACCGTACCGTCACCCCCTGACAGCGCCCCGGGCGCCGACGGGGCTGCGCGCCCCGGTGCCGATCAGCGGCCGGTGAAGCGCGGCTCGCGCTTCTCCAGGAACGCGCTGACCGCCTCGACGGTGTCCTTGGTGGAGAAGTTGACGCACTGCGCGTTCGACTCCGCCTCGAGCGCCTCCGACAGCGACGAGCCCCAGCCCGACTGGAGCAGGCGCTTGGACGCGGCCAGGGCGATGGGCGGGCCGTCGGCGAGGCGACGCGCCACCGAGCGGACCTCCTCGTCGAGGCCGTCGAGGTCGGCCGCCACGCGGTTGACCAGGCCCATGCGGTGCGCCTCCGCGGCGTCGATGACCTCGGCGAGCAGCACGAGCTCCTTGGCCCGCTGCAGGCCGACGAGCCGGGGCAGCAGCCAGGACCCGCCGAAGTCCACCGAGAGACCGCGGCGGGCGAAGATCTCGCTGAAGCGAGCGTCGGGCCCGGCCAGCACGATGTCGGCCGCCAGCGCGAGGTTGCAGCCGGCGCCCGCCGCGATGCCCTGGACCCGGGCCACCACCGGGGTGGGGCACTCGTGGACCGCCAGGCACACCTCGGCGATCTTGCGCATGTTGTCCATGTTCGACCGGCCCATTCCCGCGGCGCCCTTGCCACCGGCCGCGTCGGACAGGTCGGCGCCCGAGCAGAACGCCCGGCCCGAACCGGTCAGGACCACGCACCGGTCCTCCGGCTCGTCGGCGACGAGACGGAACGCGCTCAGCAACCCGTGCCACATCTCCGCGTTGATCGCGTTGAGGACCTCCGGCCGGTCGAGGGTGATGGTGGCGATGCCGTCGGCGCGCTCCAGGCGCACCGTGCCCTCGCCGAGGGTCAGCGTCTCGGTCATGGGCGCGCACGATACTGACCGGGTGAGCACCGACGCGGCGGACCGCAACGGGGGCCGGACGCACCCCCGGTGGGAGCGCGGCGAGAACCCGGAGTTCGACCGGTTCGGCAACTTCACCGACGCGGTGTTCGCGATCGCGATGACGCTGCTCGTCCTCGACGTCCGCATCGCCCCGATCCTGCGCGACAGCGGTGACCCCTCGGTCATGTGGTCCCGTCTGAGCGACCTCGTGCCGCAGCTGATCGCGTTCGGGGTGGCGTTCATCCTCCTGGGCTTCTATTGGATCGCCCACCACCAGTTCGTGTCGCGCCTGGGAGCGTTCGACCACCGCCTCATGGCCCTGAACCTCGTCTACCTGGCGTTCGTGGCGCTCCTCCCCTTCCCCAGCGCCCTGGTGGGCGAGTACGAGGAGAACCCGGTCTCGGTGATCGTGTTCGCGATCACCCTCGCGGTGATCAGCGCGATGGAGACGGTGATGTTCGTCTACGCCCACCGCTCCGGCTGCCTGCGGGATCGGCTCACGCCCTGGCAGTACCGCTTCGAGGTCCTGGCGTCGCTGCAGCCGGTGGCGGTGTTCCTCGTGACCCTCCCGCTCGCCTACGTGAACACCACCCTCACCCTCATCAGCTGGGCGTTCGTGTCACCGATCTTCGGCGCCATCCTGCATCGCATCGCCCGGCACCACGCGGTCGCCGGGCCGGCCGCCGGGGAGGGATGATCTCGTCGTGGGATTCAACCCGAACCGCGTGCAGAAGCGCTCGCCCTGGGACTACGTGTTCGTGGCCGCCGCCCTGTTGGCCGCCGTGCTGGTCCTGGCCTGGGCCGTGCTGGGCTGAGCCGACGTGGTCGAGCGCGACTACACCGCCACGGCGGACTGCGACGTGCGCCGCGTGCAGCCGTACGAGGCCACGAAGGCGTACCTGTGCCCGGGCTGCAACCGCGACATCCCGGCCGGTACCGGTCACGTGGTGGCCGTGCCGCGTGAGGCCCCCGACCTGCGGCGCCACTGGCACCGGGGCTGCTGGGACCAGCGGCTCCGGCGCGCGCCCCGCCGCTGACCCACGGCGGGGCGTTCAGCAGGCGCCCTCCACCACCTCGAGCCGGCCGGCCGTCACCGCCGCGACGTCGATGCGCACCGAGCCGGGGCGGAACGGCGCCGCGGTGGCCACCCAGATCGCGGCGAGCCGGCGGAGACGGCGTTGCTTGTCGGGGCCGACCGCCTCGAGGCCGGAGCCGAACCGCGCGGAGGCACGGGTCTTGACCTCGCACACCACGACGAGATCCCCCCGGGCGAGCACCAGGTCGAGCTCGCCGACGGCGCAGCGCCAGTTGCGGGCGAGCACCCTGTACCCCTCCCGCTCGTAGCGACGGGCGACCAGCGCCTCGCCGTGCGCGCCGAGGCGCAGGTGATCGTGACGGCGGGCCATCCGGTCCCCCTCGCGGACGCGTCGGCCGGGGGCCGACGGCGGGTGGGGGGAAGGTGTGGCGGCGGGGCGACCACTGGCCGCCCCGGGGGACTCAGTCCCGCTTCTCCTTGACCTTGGCGGCCTTCCCGACCCGGTCACGGAGGTAGTAGAGCTTGGCCCGGCGGACGTCGCCACGTGTGGCGACCTCGATCTTGTCGATGATCGGCGAGTGCACGGGGAAGGTGCGCTCCACGCCGACGCCATAGGAGACCTTGCGGACGGTGAAGGTCTCCTGGAGGCCACCGCCCTGGCGGCGGATCACGACGCCCTGGAAGACCTGCACCCGCTCCTTGTTCCCCTCGACCACCTTCACGTGCACCTTCAGGGTGTCGCCGGGGGCGAAGTCCGGCACGTCGTTGCGGAGGCTGGACTGGTCGATCAGGTCGGTCGGCTTCATCGGGAACTCCTCGGAGAGCGCCGGCAGGGGCCCGGTCGGGCTCGGCGCACAGCGGGACGATGGTAGTGGACGCGTGCCGTGGCCGGAAACCGGCGGAACCGGGGACCGGTACCCGGCTCACGCACCGGACTGGTCAGCTCCTGGGTCCGGATCCGGCCCCGGGAGAGCGAACTCCTCGAGCAGCGCACGGTCGGCGGCGTCGAGCCCGCCCCGGACGGCCAGGAGGTCCGGACGGAGCCGGGCGGTGCGGTCGAGGGCCATCGCCCGGCGCCAGCGGGCGACCGCGGCATGATCACCGGAACGGAGCACCGGGGGCACCTCCCAGCCCCGGAACTCGGCCGGCCGGGTGTACTGCGGGTACTCGAGCAACCCGTCGGCGAAGGACTCCTCCTCGGCGGAGGTGTCGTTGCCCATCACGCCCGGCACCAGGCGGCCGACCGCCTCGAGCACCACCAGCGCCGCGACCTCGCCGCCCGCCAGCACGTAGTCACCGACGGAGAGCTCGTCGTCCACGAGGTGGTCCCGCACGCGGGCGTCGACCCCCTCGTACCGCCCGCAGAGGAGCGAGAACCCCTCCAGCGCCGCGAGCTCGCGGGCCACCGTCTGGTCGAGCCGCCGGCCACCGGGGCCCAACAGGAACAGCGGCCGGGGCGGGGCGACCCGCTCCACGGTCCGGAACACCGGCTCCGCCCGGAGCACCATGCCCGCACCGCCGCCGTACGGGGCGTCGTCCACGGTTCGGTGGACGTCGTCGGTGGCGTCGCGGAGGTCGTGGAGGCGGAGGTCGATCAGCCCCTCGGACCGGGCACGGCCGAGCAGGCTCTCCGCGGCGAAGCCGTCGACCAGGCCGGGGAAGATCGTGAGCACGTCGATGCGCATGGCGACGGCTCAGTCGTTCAGCTCGAACAGCCCGTCGGGCACGTCCACCCGCACCTCGCCGTCGCTCGGGGGCGACACCACGAACACCACGGGGACGAGCGCACCGGTGTCGAGGACCAGAAGGTCGGCCGCCGGGTTGTCCTGCACCGACTCGACCACCCCGCGGCGGACACCGTCCTGGTCGACCACGACCGCGCCGATCAGCTCGTGGACCCAGAGCTCGTCGGGGTCGTCGAGGGGCTCGGCCCGCAGGACGAGGCCACGAAGGCGCTCGGCGGACTCCCGATCGGTGACGCCGTCGAAGGTGACGAGCCAGCGGTCCTGGTGCGGACGCGACGCTGTGACCGTGAGCGGCCCGGCGTCGGTCTCGAGCACGCTGCCCTTCCCGAGGCGCTCCGTGCGGTCGGTGACGAGGTGGACGACCACCTCACCGCGCAGGCCGTGCACCTTGGTGACCCGACCCACCTCCAGCAGCGGAGGGCCGCCGGTGCCCATGTGACCGGACCGGTTCAGTCGAGGAACTCGACGTCGATCTCGACGCCGTCGCGGGCCGCAGCGGCACGCGTCACGGTGCGGATGGCATTGGCCATGCGCCCGCGCTTGCCGATGATGCGGCCCATGTCGCCGTCGGCGACCGTGAGGTTCAGCTGCGGCCGGCCGTCACCCTCGACGACCTCGACCCGGACGCCGTCGGGCGACTCGACCAGGGAGCGGGCGATGTGCTCGAGGACCGCAGCGGCGTGGGTGGGCTCTCCCGAGCCGTTCTCGTCGCTCACTTGGACGCCTTGGCGGCTTGGAACTCGTCCCAGGCGCCGGAGATCTGCAGCAGCTTCTGCACCCGCTCGGTGGGCAGGGCGCCGCGGCGCAGCCAGTCGACGGCCTTCTCGTTGTCGACCGTGACCGCCGAGGGCTCCCGGCGGGGGTCGTAGGTGCCCACGATCTCGATGAACCGGCCGTCGCGCGGCGAGCGCGAGTCGGCCGCCACGATGCGGTAGGTGGGCTGCTTCTTCTTGCCCACACGGGTGAGTCGGAGGCGTACGGCCACTGTGTCCTGGTCCTTCTGGCGTGGTGGTGGGCCCGGCTGCACGCTGCAGGTCCGGGGTGCTCGTTCAGGTCCCACCGTCGGTGGAGCACGGCCCACCGGGAGGGCGGGCGACGCACCATGATGGTCGGGCCGGCCTTCCGGAGCAAGCTCCCGCCGGCCCGGCGGCACCGACGGCGTCCGGCACTCAGAGCCCGGGGAGGTCGCCGCCCTTGGGGCCGCGGCCCGGGAGCTGCGCCTCCATCTCCTCGAGGCTCGGCAGCGCGAAGGCGGCCTTGTCCACCCGTGCGGGACCCTTCGGGGTGACGCGGCCGCCCTTCTTGGCCTTCTTCCCCTTGCCCTTCTTGCGCTTCCGGCCGGCGGAGCCCATCTGCTGCATCATCTGGCGCATCTGCTTGAACTGCGTGATGAGCTGACCCACGTCGTGGGCCGAGGTGCCGGAGCCCTTGGCGATCCGGGTGCGCCGCGAGTTGTCGATCAGGTCGGGATCCGCCCGCTCGCCGGGCGTCATCGAGCGGATGATCCCCTCGATGCGGGCGATCTGGCCGTCATCGATCTCGACGTCGCGGACCTCCTTGGGGACGCCCGGCAGCATGCCCATCAGCCCCGACAGCGGGCCCATCTTCTTCAGGGCCTGCATCTGGTCGAGGAAGTCGTCGAAGGTGAACGTCCCCTCCATGAGGCGCGCCGCGGCGGCCTCGGCCTCCTCCTGCTCGAAGGCGGTCTCCGCCTTCTCGATGAGCGTGGCGAGGTCGCCCTCGCCGAGGATGCGGCCGGCGAGCCGGTCGGGGTGGAAGAGGTCGAAGTCCTCGAGCTTCTCGCCGGTGGAGGCGAACGCGATGGGCCGACCCACCACCTCCTTCACCGACAGGGCCGCGCCGCCGCGGGCGTCGCCGTCGAGCTTGGTGAGGATCACGCCGTCGAGCTCGAGCGTGGCGTGGAAGTTCTCCGCCACGGTGACGGCGTCCTGGCCGGTCATCGCGTCGACGACGAGGAACGTGTAGTCGGGCTGCACCTCCTCGGAGATGCGCCGCACCTGCTCCATCAGCTCGGCGTCGATGGCCAGACGGCCGGCGGTGTCGACGATGACCACGTCACGGCCGAGGCGCCGGGCCTCGGCGATCGCACCCTCGGCCACCGCGACCGGGTCGCCCGTTCCGGATGCGACCACGTCGTCGGGCGCCGAGTACACCGGCACACCCACCTGCTCGGCGAGCGTGCGGAGCTGCTGGACGGCGGCCGGGCGCTGCAGGTCGGCACCCACGAGCAGCGGGTTCCGACCCTGGGCCTTGAACCACCGGGCGAGCTTCGCGGTGTTGGTGGTCTTGCCGGAGCCCTGGAGGCCGGCCATCAGCACCACGGTGGGCGGCTTCGAGGCGAAGGTGATCCGGAGGGTCTCACCGCCGAGGGTCTCGGTGAGCTCCTCGAGGACGATCTTCTTGACCTGCAGCGCCGGGTTCAGCGCCCGGGACAGGTCCTCGCCCACCGCCCGCTCGCGGATGCGGGCGAGGAGGGACTTGACGACGTTGAGGTTGACGTCGGCCTCGAGCAGGGCGAGGCGGATCTCGCGGAGGACCTCGTCGACGTCGGCCTCCGACAGGCGTCCCTTGCCCCGGAGGCGGCCGAAGATCCCGTCGAAACGGTCGGTGAGTGACTCGAACACGGGTGCCGAGGCTACCGGGGCCGCGCGGGTGTCCGTGATTCGGCACCCGGGGCGGCGCCGACGAGAGGTGACGCGCCTGCGTGGTCGTGCGACAACGCGCTGGTCGTTGTCGCAGGACCACGCATCGGGAGTGCACCGGGCGGGCCTGGGTCGTGCGTGATCGTGCGGGTTCGGGTCAGGGACGGCCGGGGGCGGCCCAGTCCTGGTGAAGCTCGACCGGCCAGTAGCGGACCGGCTCGACCCCGTCCCGGACCACCAGCTCGGCGCGGACCGCCTCGTGGTCGTAGCAGTTGAGCTCGTACTGGTTGCCCCACGGGTCGGCCAGATCGAACGCCCAGCACAGGTCGAAGTCGATGAGCTGGTCCCTGGTGAGCGGCTGGCCGTCGCGGCCCGGCACCGCGCCGGGCAGCGACCGGGCGAAGGCGACGAAGGTCTCGGCGTCCACGCTGAAGGCGACGCCGGTGACCTGCGGGACCATCGGGTGCCCGTCGCTCACCTCGAACAGGGCGAGCGTGGTGGCGCCACCGTCCGCGGAGACCTGCAGCGGCCCGCCCTCGAACCCCTCGGCCCAGAAGGCGAACCGCTCGACCGGCTCGAGGCCCAGATGCTCGGCGTACCAGGCCGCCGCCGCGGCCCGATCGGGGACGCGGATGTGCACGTGGTCCAACCTGCCGACGCGGAACCGATCCTCGTCCATGGTGCGACCCTAGGCCGCCGTCGGTTCGGTCAGACGGGCCGGGCGGGAAGCACGCGGGCGGCCCGCCGGTTGGGATCTCCGTGCGCATCGACATCTGGTCCGACGTCATCTGCCCGTGGTGCTACCTCGGTTCCCGCCGGTTGGCGGCCGCCCTCGACCGACTCGGCGCCGACGGCACGCTCCCCCGCGGCGAGGTGGACCTGCACTGGCGGGCCTTCGAGCTCGACCCGGGCGCCCCGGCCGAGCCGAGCGACCTGCGCACCGCCCTCGAGCGCAAGTACGGCCCGGGTTCGTTCGACGGCATGACGGCCCGGCTCACCGCGCTCGGTGCGCCCGAGGGCATCGACTACCGCTTCGACCTCGCCCAGCGGGTGAACACCTTCGACGCCCACCGCCTCATCGGCTGGGCCGCCGGGCAGGAGGCTGGCCAGGGCCCGCTCGTGGAGCGGCTGTTCCTCGCCTACTTCACCGAGGGCGCCGACGTGTCGGATGCGGGCACCCTGACCCGTCTGGCCGCCGAGGCCGGCCTTGACGCGGAGCTCGCCGCCGAGGTGGTGGCGGGCGGGGGGTTCGCGGACGAGGTCCGTGCGGACGAGGCCTCGGCCCGCGAGCTCGAGATCACCGGCGTTCCGGCATTCGTGGTGGACGGCCGGGTGATGATCCCCGGCGCTCAGGAGGTCGACACGATCGTCCGGGTGCTCACCCGGGCGCTCGAGCGGGGCCCGGTCGCCTGAGCACCGCACCGGTCACCGGACCACGCAGGGCCTGCCCGGTCAGGGCAGCACCGTGACCGTGTCGCCGGCCTCGACGACGCCGGGACGCACCACCGCGGCGTAGGCCCGCGACCATCCGGGGTGCCGCAGCTGGTCGATCCGGCGGAACTCCCGGCCGGTGAAGCAGTGGGCGATCGTGGAGCAGGGTTCGGTCCACCCCGTGATCTCGGCCACCGGCGCGTCGTCGGCCCCGCCGAGCACGAGCCGCACCCCGGGCCGCAGCGCCCCCCAGCGGAACCCCTCCAGCGTGAGGTTCTCCCCCGCTGCGCCCGGCGCCACCGGGTGGCCCTCCTCGGCCAGTTCCTCGATGACCTCGGCCGACCACAGGCACAACGCCTGGCTCGGCCGGCCGTGATGACGACGCACCTTCTGGCGGTCCCCCACGAGTCCCGACGCGCCGACCTCGGCGCGATCGACGGGGAGCTTGGGCACACCGCCGGCGGAGCGGTGCACGCCGGCGATCCTTCCGGTGCCCGGCGTGACCAGATCGACGGCCACCGCGCGGGCCGCGGCCGAGAGGAACCGGTCGACCGACTCCACCGCGGTGACCAACGGGTGCGCGGCGTCGAGCGCCCCGACGAGCGGCGCGGTGGCCCCGTGCTCCTTCGCCACCTCGAGGAGCGCCGCGTTCACCGGCGCGGCCAGGTCGTCGACGGTCTCCCCGGTCCCGCCGGCGGCGCGTAGTGCGTCGGCCACCGCGTCGAGGGCGACCGCGGTGGCGTGGGGCAGGTCGTCCACCCCGTCGAGCAGGGCCCGCCAGCGCGGCGGGGCGGACCGGACGGTGCCCGCACCGTCCTGCACGGTGTAGGCCGCAGCGTCGACCGGGAGCGGCGCCGTACGCACCTCCACGCGGTCAGTCCTGGTCGAACAGGGCGTCGACGAACTCGTCGGCGTCGAACTCCACGAGGTCGGCCGCGGACTCGCCCAGACCGACCAGCTTGATCGGGATGCCGAGCTCGGAGCGGATGGCGAACACGATGCCGCCCTTGGCGGAGCCGTCGAGCTTCGTGAGCACCACGCCGGTGACGTCGGTGGCCTCGGTGAACTGGCGGGCCTGCTGCAGGCCGTTCTGGCCGGTCGTGGCGTCGAGGACGAGCAGGACCTCGGTGACCGTGCCGTCGCCCTTGTCGGCCACGCGGCGGACCTTGGCCAGCTCGTCCATCAGGTTCGACTTGGTGTGGAGGCGCCCGGCCGTGTCGGCCAACACCACGTCCGCACCGCGGGCCGACGCGGCGGCCACGGCGTCGAACACCACCGCCGAGGGGTCCCCGCCCTCCTCGCCGCGCACCAGCTGCGCGCCGCTGCGGTCGGCCCAGGTGCCGAGCTGCTCGGCCGCGGCGGCCCGGAAGGTGTCGCCCGCGGCCATCACCACCGAGGCGCCCTCGTCCGCGAGGCGGCGGCCGACCTTGCCGATCGTGGTGGTCTTGCCCACGCCGTTCACGCCCACGAACAGCCAGATCGTCGGCGGTGAGTCGGCGCGCCGGAGGCTGGTGTCACCGACGAGGCGGAACTTCATCTCGTCCTTCACGGCGGTGATGAGGTCCTCGGGCGTGGTGATGCCCTTCTCCTTCACGTCCGCACGCACGGCCTCGAGCAGCTCCTGCGTGGGGCCGATGCCGACGTCCGCGCGAATGAGCGCCTCCTCGAGCTCGTCCCAGGTCTCGGCGTCGATCGCGGAGCGGGACAGGATCGTGCCGACGTAACCGGAGAACGCCGAGCGGGCCCGGCCGAGGCGCTCGCGGAACGACGGGCGGACGAGCTCCTCGACCCCCGCCCCGTGGTCGGCCTCCCACTGGCGCTCGGCCTCCTCCGCCAGCGCGATGTTCTCGGCCTCCTCCTCGGGGGTGAGCGGCGGGCCCGTGACCTCCACGGTGGTGGCGATGACCGGACCGACCGGTTCGCTGACCTGGATCTCGGGCTCGGTGAGCTCGGGACCCACCTCCTCGCCCTGCAGCTCGCGGGGCTCCTGGGTGACGGTGCCGAGATCCCCCGCCTCCGCGGGCGGCTCGAGCACCTCGCCGGCTCGGCCGCGGCGGCCGATCAGCGCGACGCCGGCCACCACGACCAGCAGGGCGACGGCGATGGCGATGACGAGGAAGATGTTCATAGGCCCGGCGAGCCTACCGGCGGCCCCCTCCCCCACCGGGAACGCGCCGACCCCGGACCCGGTGCGGAGCACACCCTGCTCACCGGGTCGGGCACGCACCGCGGCATGCTGAAGGGTCGATCAGTTCCCGCCACGACCGACCGGCGGTCCGGCCCCGCCCACCCCTACCGTGCACGTGGCACACCAGATCCGTCCCGGAGCAAACGTGGAACACACCCAGACCCCGACCGTCGAGACCGCTGAGCTCGAGCACCTCATGTTCGAGCTCAAGAAGGTGATCGTGGGCCAGGATCGCGCCCTCGAGCGCATGCTGACCTGCCTGCTCGCCGGCGGGCACTGCCTGCTGGAGTCCGTGCCGGGCCTCGCGAAGACCCTCGCGGTGGAGACGCTGGCCTCGGCGGTGGGCGGCACGTTCAGCCGCATCCAGTTCACCCCCGACCTGCTCCCCGCGGATGTGGTGGGCACCCGCATCTACCGGGCCTCCACCGAGGCGTTCGACGTGGAGCTCGGCCCGGTGTTCGCCAACTTCGTGCTGGCCGACGAGATCAACCGTGCGCCCGCCAAGGTCCAGTCGGCGCTGCTCGAGGTGATGGCCGAGCGGCAGGTGACCATCGGCGGGAAGCGCCACGAGGTGGGCGCCCCGTTCCTGGTGCTCGCCACGCAGAACCCGATCGAGAGCGAGGGCGTCTACCCGCTCCCCGAGGCCCAGCGCGACCGCTTCCTGATGAAGGTGGTGATCGACTACCCGTCGCCCACCGAGGAGGTCGAGATCGTCCAGCGGATGGGCACCAACCCGCCGAGCGCCGAGCAGGTCCTCTCCCTCGAGCAGATCCTCGCCCTGCAGGCCGCCACCGACACGGTCTTCGTGGACCGCAGCGTGCTCGAGTACGCGGTGAACCTCGTGCTGTGCACCCGCACGCCGGAGAACTTCGGCCTGCCGGAGCTGCGCACGTTCATCGAGCTCGGCGCCAGCCCCCGGGCGTCGATCGGCCTGGTGCGCGCCGGGCGGGCGCTCGCGCTGCTCCGGGGCCGGACCTACCTCACCCCCCAGGACGTGTTCGACGTGGCACCGGAGATCCTGCGCCACCGGCTGCTCCTCTCCTACGAGGCCCTCGCCCAGGACGTGGACGTGGAGCAGGTCCTCGCACGCGTGCTCGGCACCGTGCCGGCGCCGCGCCTCGGCACGGCGGCCAACGCGGCGGACCCCTACTACGGCGCGGGGACCGACGCGTCGGCCTGGAATGCCGCGACCCCTGCCCCGGCGGGCGCAGTTGCGCCGGGGCCCCAGGGCCCGGCCACCAACGGGTGGAGCGGCGGCGCGTCGTGACCGGCCTGTCGTCCACGCTCGGACTCGTCGGGGACCGCCCGGCCGAGGAGATCCTCCGCCGGCTGACCCTGGACGTGACGCGCAAGCTCGACGGCATGCTGCACGGCGACTTCATGGGCCTCGTGCCCGGCCGCGGCACCGAGCCGGGCGAGACCCGGGCCTACGAGCCGGGCGACGACGTGCGGCGCATCGACTGGAACGTGACCGCCCGCATGCAGTCGCCCTACATCCGCCAGACCATCGCGGACCGGGAGCTCGAGACGTGGCTCGTGGTCGACCGCTCCTCGGGCCTCGACTTCGGCACGGCCAATTGCGAGAAGCGCGACCTCGTGCTGGCCGCCGCGGCCGGCGTCGGCCTGCTGACCTCGGGCGGCGGCAACCGTCTGGGCGCCGTGATCCTGCGGGGCACCGACTCGGTCACGATCCCACCGCGGGGCGGTCGCAAACACCTCCTCGGCGTGCTGGACCGGGTGGTGCGCTCGCCCCGCTCCGACGGCACGGGCCCCGGCGGCCTCGCCACGGTGCTCCGGCGCGTCGGGGCGATGGCCCCGCGACGCGGCCTGGTCGTGGTGCTCTCCGACTTCCTGACCGATCCGGCCGGCTGGTCGACGGCGCTCGGCACGGTGGCGCTGCGGCACGCAGTGCTGTGCGTGCAGGCGGTCGACCCGCGCGACACCGAACTGCCACCGGTGGGGATGCTGCACTTCGTGGACCCGGCGACCGGAGCAACCCGCGAGGTCAACACCGACGACGCCAAGCTCCGCGCCCGCTACGCCGAGGCCGCCGCCCGCCAGCAGGAGGGCATCGCCGCCGCGATCCGCGGGGCGGGCGCCGACCACCTCGTGCTGAACACCGACGGGGACTGGCTCCTCGACCTGGCCCGGCACGTGTCGCAGCGACGCAAGCGCGCCGAGGTCATGGCCGGGCGGCCCACCCGGTGAGCCGGGACACGACGCCATGACGCACAGGACTCCGATGAGACGGACAGGGATCGATCGACATGACTGAGTGGTTCACCGAACCGGCCCGGCTGTGGCTGCTGCTGGTGGTGGTCGGCCTCGGCGTGCTCTACGCCGTGCTGCAGTTCACCAAGCCGCGCTACGCGGTGCGGTTCTCCAACCTCGAGCTCCTCGACAAGGTGGCCCCGAAGCGGCCCGGCTGGCGCCGGCACCTCGTGGCCGGCTTCTTCCTCCTCGCCCTCGCACTGCTGGTCGGGGCGTTCGCCCAGCCGGTCGCCACCGAGAAGGTCCCCCAGGAGCGCACCACGATCGTGCTCGCGATCGACACCTCGCTGTCGATGGCCGCCACCGACGTGGCCCCCAACCGGCTCGAGGCCGCGCAGAAGGCCGCCAAGGAGTTCGTCCAGCAGCTGCCCGACACCCTGAACGTGGGCCTCGTCAGCTTCGCGGGCTCGGCCCAGCTGCTCGTGCCCCCGACGCAGGAGCACGAGCAGGTCACCCGCGCCATCGACGGCCTGCAGCTCGACAAGTCCACCGCCATCGGCGACGCCGTGCGGCTCTCGGTCGACGTGATCAAGGACCAGGCCCGCGGCACCAACGGCAAGAAGCCCGAGGGAGCCGTGGTGCTGATCTCCGACGGCGAGACCACGGTGGGCCTGCCCACCGCGGACGCCATCCCGATCGCCAAGGACGCCGGGATCGCGGTGTCGACCATCGCCTACGGCACGCCCGACGGCGAGATCACGGTGGACCAGGACGGCAACGGCGTGGGCCAGCGCACCAAGGTGCCCGTGAACGTCGAGGAGCTGCGGACGCTCGCCGAGGGCACCGGCGGCACGGCCTACACGGCCGAGTCGGCGCAGGACCTGCGGTCGGTCTACGAGAAGCTCGGCTCCACCGTGGGCTTCGACGAGAAGGAACAGGACGTCACCTACCGCTGGGTGGCCCTGGGCCTGGTCTCGCTGATGGTGGCGGCCGGCTTCAGCCTCCGCTGGTTCGCCCGCCTGCCCTGACGGCGGTCCATCCGTCGACCTCCCGCAACGTCGCCGCTGCCGAGCTCGGGCCGAGCCAGAGCCGTTCGGCCGCGCTGGGGACCACCGCCTCCACCTCCACCCGGGCCCGCTCCCCGGCCGCCAGCCGAACGCGGCGGAACCCGCGGAGGGTCCGCAGCGCGTCGGGATGCGTGCCGAGGCGCTCCGACACGTAGCACTGGAGGACCTCCACGCCCGGACGGTCACCGGTGTTGACGAGTTCCACCCCGACCACCACGCGGGTGCGGCCCCCACCGGCCGGCTCGGACGAGAGCAGCTGTGGCACGCCCCACGCGATGTCCGCGTACCCCAGCCCGAACCCGAACGGGAACGCGGGTCGCGTGCCCGTGGCCTCCACGAGCCGGTAGCCGAACAGCGGCCCGTACGTGATGCGCCGGGCGAAGCGACGGAACGGCGGCATCGGCGACCCGACCGCGGGCCAGGTGCAGGGCAGCCGACCCTCCGGCTCGGCATCGCCGAACACCACGTCGGCCACGCCGTGGCCACCCTCCATCCCCGGGTACCAGACCATGGCAATGGCCGCGACCCGATCGGCCCACGGGTCGGTCACGAACGCGCTGCCGCCCATCAGGAGCACCGCCGTGGCCGGGTTGGCCGCCGCGACCGCCTCCACCAGGGCCACCGATCCGGCGTCCAGCTCGAGGGTGCGGCGGTCGCCGCCGGCCCGGATGATCCACTCCCCCTCGTCCCGCCAGGTGCAACCGACCACGACCACCGCGGCCCCGCACGCCGCGGCCAGCGCCGCTGCCCCCTCCGGGTCGGCGCCGTCGTGGTGCCGGACGTCCACCCCGTGACGCTCGCCGGCCGAGGTGAGGCCCTGCAGCAGGGTGACCACCGACGGGGGGTGGACCTGGCTCGATCCCAGGTCGCCCAGGTTCGGCTCGGCCGCGAGCACGCCGAGCACGGCGAGTGACCCCACCCGGGCAGGATCGAGCGGCAGGACGGGCGCCGGCCCACCGCGGCCGGCCACCGGCTCGTTGCGCAGGAGGGTCACCGAACGGGCGGCCACCTCCCGCGCCAGCGCCCGGTGGGACGTCCCGGCCACCGCGGCGGGGTCGTACCGGTCGGGTTCGCCCCGCTCGGCCTGCCGGAGCTGCTGGCGCACGAGCCGGCGGGCCGAGTCCTCGAGCCGGTCCCGTCGGATCCGGCAGCGGCGCAACAGCCGGGGCAGCGCCCGGAACCGCCAACGGAACGGCATCTCGAGGTCCATGCCACCGTCCACGGCGGCGGCTGCGCTGCGGATGCCCCAGGTGAAGTCCGACATCACGAACCCGTCGAACCCCCAGTCCCCCTTGAGGACGTCCACCACGAGGTGCCCGTGGTGTCCGCACGCGGTGCCGTTCACACCGTTGTAGGCGGTCATCACCGCCGAGGCCCCCTCGTCGACGCAGCGACGGAAGTGCGGCAGGTAGAGGTCGTGGAGGTCCGCGTCGGCCACCCGTACGTCGAGCCAGAGCCGGGAGTTCTCCATGCTGTTGAGCGCGTAGTGCTTCACGCAGGCCATCACGTGGCGCTGGGTGCCGCGAACGAGTGCCGCGCCCATCTCACCGAGAAGGTGCGGGTCCTCGCCGTAGGTCTCCTGGGCGCGACCCCACGCCGGGTGGCGCAGGAGGTTGATGCACACACCGGCGAACAGGTTCGCCCCCTGGGCGCGGGCCTCCACCCCGATGGCGTCACCGACCCGTTCCTCGAGTGCGGGGTCGAACGTGGCGGCGCGGGCCATGGGCGAGGGGAAGGCCGTCGAGTGGTACATCACCACCCCCCGGGGCCCGTCGGTGAAGCGGACGCCGGGCAGTCCGAGGCGCGCCACCTCGCCGGCCACGATCGGCTCGCCGTTGTAGCGCCGGCTCATCGCCCGGGTGCCGCGCACCAGGGGCCCGTCGCCGGACATCACCCACACGAGTTCGTCGTCGGTCAGCGCGGCCACCAGCCGCTCGACCCGCGCCTCGAGTTCGGCGGGCGCCCCGCCGGGGTCAGCTGACGCGTCGGCCGGCATGGGCGACGTCGAGCTGGAGTCGGACCTCGCCGTCGGAGATGTCGAAGCCCTCGCCGTTCGCGCACTGCTCGGCCCAGGGGCTCGAGTGCCGGGGGTGGTCCCGCAACGGGCTGGCCGCGCCCTTCACGGTGAAGCCGCCCTGGGTGCCGAAGCGCAGCTCGCCCTCGCTGGGCGAGACGTAGGTGACGTCGATACGGCCCGGAGAGCGCACCACCGACGGCGCCGCGGCCGCCACCGCGGCGACGAACGCCGCGAAGCTGCCGTGGTCCGCGGCCCGGCCCACTTCCACGACCCAGGCGTTGTCGGCCCCACCCGGGGCGAGCAGGTCGAACGGTCGGGTCATGCCGTCGGTGGCGTAGGTCGCCGGGTCGTAGGTGCGCCACTGGGTCGGCCGTTCCGACCACAGGGCCACGTAGGCGTCACCCTTGCGGCCGCACACCCAGCCGGCCGTCTCCACCACCTCGTCGAAGCGGTCCTGCGGGAAGTACGCGTGCGTGTAGGGCCGGTAGGAGAAGTAGGGCCCGAGCAACGGGTCCGACGGGGACTCGTAGGCGGGCTGGTAGAGGTGGATCGCAACCCTGCCCCGCTGGGCCGAACGCGGCATGGAGGCCGTCCCGGTCCAGTACCCGCTGTCGGCGCCCCAGTCGGTGGTCCGCGGCGGCTCCTTCGACGGGTGCGTGGTGAACACCATCGTGTCGGGACCGAGGGTGGCCTGCCAGGCGTGCACCTGTTCCATGGCGTCGCCGAAGCGGTGGTCGATCACCGAGGACAGCATCACCTCGGGGCTGCGCCACGTGTAGGTGTGGGCCTCACCCAGCACCCCCGCTGCGGCGAACGACGCCAGCTCGCGGATCGCCACCTGTGCGAGTCCGGGACTGACCGACGCGAACTGCTTGACCGCAGCGAACTTCTGGAACAGCTCGCTGTCCCACAGGTTCCACCGGTTGCACGCGTCCAGGCTGGTGGGGACCATCTGCCAGGCCGTGAGCGCGCCGTGCGACCACCAGAACGGCAGGTTCGCCGGATCCGCGTAGTCGTAGCCGAACGCACCCACCGGATTCAGCGAGAAGGGCTCGTGCGGATCGAGCGGGACGCCGTGGCGCTCACGGATGGTCTCCACCGCCTGGCTGGCACCGGCACGCCGGATGACCTCGGGCAGCCGGTACTTCGTGGAGCCCGCGAGGTACATCGGACCGATGTCGTTGGAGTTCGGGAACAGCCGGTCCGTGTTGTCGAACAGGAACTTGGCGGTTCCGAAGGTGGACTCGCGGTCCCACGCCGTCTTGGCGCCCTTGTAGCCGCGACCGTGGGTGACCCCGAAGACGCCGTGGAAGTTGTGGGTGGCGAGGTCGAAGAGCGCGGTGTCGATCGCCGCGGCACCGAGCGCCACCACCTCCGGGTCGTCCGCGAACTCCACGAGCGTGAGCAGCGGCGACCAGTCGAACTTCATGTAGGTGTTCGAGTGCCACTCGCTGTAGCCGAACCGGGCGCGCTCGCGGATCCACGCCACCACCGCGGGCCGGGCCCGCTCGGCGTGTTCGGCGCCGGTGAGCCCGGTGAAGGTGAACACCCGGTCGGGCAGCGCCAGACCCCCGAGGTACTCGTCGACGGCGAACATGATCCGGTGGTTCTCGGACCAGAACCACTTGTTGTCGACCACGCCGGCGGGAATGGGGTCGTCGTAGCGGTACCGGGCACCGGCGATGTGGTCCTCCACCGCGGCGATCGTGGCCGCGGGCAGCACGCCACGGCCGAGCCGGACCACCCACTGGAGGTCGACCAGCTCGAAGTCGTCGGTGTCGCGGAACGGGTCGGTGCCCACCAGGGTCGGCGCCACCCGCGACGGGTCCCACACGAACGAGGGGTCGCGCCGCGACCGCAGCAGGTGGCCGATCACGTTGGCCCGGTTGCCGGGGTCGTAGGAGCTGGTGGAGAGCGTCAGGAACTCCGTCGCCCGACCCTGGAACCAGGCCTCGTCGACCAGACCGGCGCTCCCGGGCACCGGGAGCGGCTCCGCTCCGGGCAGTGCCGGCACCACGCACGGCGGTGCCGGGGTACCCCCGGGCATCTGCGGTGTGCAGGCGGCGGCCCCGAGCACCGCCGATCCCACCAGGAACCCCCGACGCGTCACCTGCATGTTCTCGCCCCCTGCCCCTTCATCCGCAGCTCGTCGCCGGCGGAATCCTCATTCTGGCGCACGGGACGGACCGGGAGCACCTTCGGCCGCTGGCGGCCCGGGTCCTACTCGAGGACGGTGGCGGCCCGCTCCGAGACCACCTTCGACGAGCCGCCCGGCTCCATCGTCACGCCGTAGAGCACGTCCGCAGCCTCCATCGTGCGCTTCTGGTGGCTCACGATGATCAGCTGGGCCGACTCGCGGAACTCCGCCACCAGGTCGAGGAACCGGTGGAGGTTCACGTCGTCGAGGGCGGCCTCCACCTCGTCCATCACGTAGAAGGGCGACGGCCGGGAGCGGAACACTGCGAACAGGTACGCGAGCGCCGTGAGGGACCGCTCGCCGCCGGAGAGCAGCGAGAGCTTCCGGACGTTCTTGCCCGACGGCTTGGCCTCCAGCTCGATGCCGGTGTCGAGCAGGTTGTCGGGGTCGGTCAGCTTCAGCCGGCCCTGACCACCGGGGAACAGCGTCTCGAACAGCAGCGTGAAATTGTGGCTCACGTCCGCGTAGGCCGCCGAGAAGACGTTGACGATCTCCTCGTCGACCGCGGCGATCACCTTCGAGAGCTCACGGCGGGTCTGGCGGATGTCCTCGAGCTGGGACTCGAGGAACGTGTGGCGCTCGGACAGCTCCTCGAACTCCTGCAGGGCGAGCGGATTGATCGGCCCCATGAGCCGCAGCTCACGTTCGAGCTCGCGCGCCCGCGCCGGTGCGGTGACCCCGTCGGGCAGCAGCGGGCACTGCGCGGCGATCGCCGTGTCGGGTTCGCAGTCGTGCTCGTGGCGCAGCGACTCCGTCGCCGACTCGAGGCGCAGACGGAGCTCGGCGTCCGCGATCTCGGCCTTCTGGCTCCGGGCCCGGACGTCCTCGAGCTCGGCCTCGGAGGCGGAGCGATCGGCCCGGAGACCCTCCAGGCGGGCCGTCACCGCGCGGGCGGCCTCGGACTGGCGGCGCCGCTCCTCGCGCAGTTCGCCGAGGTGCGCCTCCACCGTGGCCAGCCGTGTCGTCACGAACGCGGCCAGACGCTCCGTGGCCACCGAACGGGCCTCGAGCTCCACCCGCCGGTCCGCGGCCGCAGCCACCTCTGCGTGGTTCCGCTCCAGCCGCTCGTCCACCTGCGACCGCCGGGCGGCGATGTAGCGGCGGCGCTCCTCCAGGCCGGCGGCACGGACGTCGACGTCGGTCCGGCGGGCCGCCACCTCCGACGACCGGGCCTCGAGCGTGTCCCTCGCCGCGGCCATCCGTCGGGCCCGCTCGCCGAGCTCGGCCTCGGCCGCCTCCAGCTCGGGGAGGTGGGCGGCCAGCTCCTCGGCGCGGGCCTCCTCGCGGGCGAGGCGCTCGCCGAGCTCGCCGAGGTGGGCGCCCAGGGCCTCCAGCTCGCCGGCGGCCTCCTCGGCGTCCGCCGCGTTGCGCGTGACCGCCTCGGCCAGGTTCCGGCGGCGGGCGACGAGGGCGTCGAGGGCCCGCTGGGCCTGCTGCTCGTCGGAGCGGGCACCGGCCACGGCGCTGCGAGCGGACTCGACGGCCCGACGCGAGCGGTCGCGCACCTCCTCGGCCGCCGCGACGCCCTTGCGGGCCTCCTCCAGGGCGGCGCCGGTGGCGCCGGAACCCGCGGCGCCGAGGCGCCAGCCGGAGGTGCCGAACCGGTGGCCCGACCGCGTCACGACCACCGCACCCGGGGACGTACGGGCCACGTCGAGCGCGGCCTCCCAGCCGCCGTCGACCGCCACCGCCGTGGCCAGCAGCGCGTCGAGCAGCTGCGACACTGCGGCCGAGTTCGCCCCGCCGGCCGGACGGACGTGGTCGCGCACCCGCACCCCGGCCGATGGGGGCGATCCGGCGCCGGTCGCGCCGCCGAGTGCGAGCACCGCGCCGTGGTGGTCCGCCGCGGCCAGCGCCCGGAGGGCCCGGCGGGCGGCGTCGACGTCCGCCACGACCACTGCGCCCAACGCGTCCGCGGCGGCCGCCTCGAAGGCCTCCTCCCAACCGGGATCGACCTGCACGAGGTCGGCGAGGGTGCCGAGCACGCCGTCGAGCCCGGCCAGGCGTTCCGCCCCGGCGCGGGCGCGGGCCTCGTCGAGGGCGAGCGTGAGGGCCTCCACCCGGGCGGCCCAGGCAGAGTGGTCGGCCTCGGCCTCGGTGGCCGCTGACTCCGCCGACACCAGGGCGGCCTCGGCCGCGGCGCGGTCGGCCTCGCGGGCGGTGACCTCCCCGGCGAGGGTGGGTTCGTCGCGCTCGGCCGCCCCGGCCTCGGCCGCGAGGCGCTCCGACTCCTCGGAGAGGCGCTGCACCCGCTCGTCGAGCGAGCGGCGACGGCTCTCCAACCGGGTGCGGTCGCCCGCACCCCGCTCCAGGGCGGATCGGAGCGCGGCCAGCTCGCCGCGCACCCCGGCCGCCTCGCCGGTGGGTGCGGGCACGCCCTCGCCCCACTCCAGCTCGAACTCGACCCGCTCCGCCCCGAGGGCCGCCTCCGCGGCGGCGAGCTCCTCCACCTCGGCGGCGAGCACCTCGAGGTCGGCCTCGATCTGCGCGGACTCCTCCACGAGCGACGCCCGCTCCGACTCGAGCGAGGCGATCACCCCGGCGTCGACCGACGACTCCAGCTCCCGCTGCACCCCGCGGCGGCGCTCGGCGAGCAGCGCCACCTGGCCGCGGCCCTTCTCGAGCAGGCGCTCGTAACGCACCAGCGCGTCGCCGGTGTCACGACCGCCGAGGGCGGTGAGCTCGGCCTCGGTGGCCAGCACCCGTGCGTCGAGGTCCCCGAGGGCGGCCCGGAGCCGGGCGTCGAGGCCGCCGAGCTCGGCCTGGGTGCGGGAGGACTCCTCGAGCTGGCTCCGCAGCCGGGCGAGCTCACGACCGGCGAGGTGGATCCGCAGGGCCGACAGCTCGGCGACGAGGTCGCCGTGGCGACGAGCGGCGTCGGCCTGGCGCTCGAGCGGGCGGAGCTGGCGGCGCACCTCCCGCAGTAGGTCCTGGACCCGGGTGAGGTTGGCCTCGGTGGCCTGGAGGCGGCGCTCGGCGCGCTCCTTGCGGCGCCGGTACTTCAGGACGCCGGCGGCCTCCTCGATGATGAGGCGGCGCTCCTCGGGGCGGGCGTTGAGGACGGCGTCGATGTTGCCCTGCGAGATGATCACGTGCTGCTGGCGCCCCACGCCGGTGTCGGAGAGGAGCTCCTGGATGTCCAGCAGGCGGCACGGCACGCCATTGATGGCGTACTCGCTGTCGCCGGAGCGGAACAGCAGCCGGGTGATCGTCACCTCGGTGAAGTCGATCGGCAGCAGTCCGGCCGAGTTGTCGATCGTCAGCGAGACCTCGGCCCGGCCGAGGGCGGGGCGCTTGGCGGTGCCGGCGAAGATGACGTCGTCCATCTTCTGGGAGCGCACCGCCGAGGGGGCCTGCGCGCCGAGCACCCAGCCGATGGCGTCGACCACGTTCGACTTGCCGGAACCGTTGGGCCCCACCACGACCGTGACCCCGGGTTCCATGGCCAGGTCCGCGGCGTCGGCGAAGGACTTGAAGCCCTTGATCTGGAGGGACTTGAGGAACACGTCGGCTCGCTACACCTGGGTCTGTTCGCAGTAGTAGGTGTACCCGCTCCCGAAGCGGGTCTTCACGATCGGACCCCGAGCCCGGGGGCTCATCTCACCGTCCCGCTTGTAGACGGCGAGGTGGTCCTGGTACTCGCCGGGAGCGCCGGAGGGTCCCACCCAACCGTCATCGCCCAGCGAGGTGCCACCGTACTTGATCGCCTCGTGCACGATTTCCACCACGGCCCGGTAGAGCCGGCGGATCTCCTGGGCCGACAGTCCGACGGTTCGGCGGTCGTAGCGCAGCCCGGCCTCGAAGAGGATCTCGTCGGAGTAGATGGGCCCGATCCCCACCAGGAAGCCGGGGTCCATGAGGACCGACTTCAGCTTCCCGTCCCGGCGCAGGAGGTTCTCACCGAAGGTGGTCCAGGAGATGGGCTCGTCGGCCGCGTCGAGCCCCAGCTGGGCCAGCTCGGGGTGCCGCTCGGTGAGCTCCTCCTCGGTGACGTACTCGACCGTGGCCTGCTTCTTGGGGTCGACGAGCCGCAGCTGGCCGCCCTGGGTGAAGGTGACCACGAGGGCCGTGCCGGTGGCGGTGGCCTCCTTGGCCTGCATCCGGCGGACCCGCGTGCGCTCGCCGAGGGAGAGCACCAGCTGGTGCGTGCCCTCCACGCCGAGGGTGATGAGGGTGCCCCGGCGGCGGACCTCGCTGATCTTCGTCCCCGGGAGCGCAGCGATCAGCGCCTTCTTGGTCGGGTACTTCACCACGCCCGCGACCGGCACCTCGACGGCCTTGATCTTCCTGCCGGCGAGGTCCCGTTCCAGGTCTCGTCGCAACAGCTCGAGCTCGGGGAGCTCAGGCATGGTCACCCCCTCGGGTCGATCCCGCCCGGTCCTCGTCGTCCCACCCCGTACCGTCGCCGGCGACGCCGCCCTCGGGCGGGGCCTCCGGTCCGGGTTCCGCACCGAGCCGGTCGGCGGCCTCGCGGGCCGCGGCCTGCTCGGCCTCCTTCTTCGTACGGCCCTGGCCGTGGCCCAGCGTCCGGCCCCCCACGCTCACCGAGGCGCTGAAGCGCTTCTGGTGCTCGGGCCCCTCCTCAGCGAGCACGTAGCGGGGCAGCTCCGCGAACCGATGGGCCGCGAGCTCCTGCAGGCGCGACTTGTGGTCGGAGGCCACCTCGCCCGTGACCACACCGCTGATGCGCTCCTCGAGCAGGCCGAGCACCACCCGGGTGGCGGCGCCGAGGCCGCCGTCGAGATACACCGCACCGATCACGCCCTCCATGGCGTCGGCCAGGATCGAGGTCTTGGTCCGGCCCCCGGTCGACTCCTCGCCCTTGCCGAGGAGGAGCGCGTCACCCAGTCCGACCGAGCGGGCCACCTGGGCCAGGGCCGCGGCGCTCACGAGCTCCGACCGGCGACGGGCGAGCACGCCCTCGCTCGTGGTGGGGGCGGAGCGGAAGAGGTGGTCGGTGACCACCACGCCGAGCACGGCGTCGCCCAGGAACTCCAGGCGCTCGTTGGAGGGGAGCCCCCCGTGCTCCGCGCACCACGACCGGTGGCGCAGCGCGAGGTCGAGCAGCGACGGGTCGGCGAAGCGGTAGCCCAGCCGGGTGCAGAGGATCGCCCGTGGATCGTTGACAGCGTCGTCGCCGAGCCGCTCAGAGCCGGGCGATGACGTAGTCGACGGCATCCCGGACGGTCTTCAGGTCCTCGAGGTCCTCGTCCTCGATCCGGAAGCCCACACTGCGCTCACCGAGCTCCTCCTCGAGGGCCTCGACCAGCTCGATCAGGGCCAGGGAGTCGGCGTGCAGGTCCTCGGCGAAGGAATCGCCCTCACCGATGCCACCGGGGTCGATCTCGAGGATGTCGGCCAGACGGTCCTTGACCAGTTGCAGGACCTCGGCCCGTTCGATGGGCCCCTGTTGGACGTGGGTCTCGGCAGGCACCTGCTCGGATCTCCTGTGCGGGTGGGTGGGTGCGGGACACTGTAACGGGCCACCGCAGCCCGCCGCGGGATGCGTCAGTCGACGTCGATGGCCTGACGGCCGCCGTAGAAGCCGCAGTTGCCGCACACCACGTGCGGCTGCTTCACCGCGTTGCAGCGGGGGCAGACGCTCCGCGCCGGGGCCTCGAGCTTCCAGTTGGCGGCCCGACGGCTGCGGCTCTTGGACTTGGAGGTCTTCTTCTTGGGAACTGCCATCTCGTCTGCCTGTGTGTGGGCTGGGGGCCGACCCGGCGGGCGGGCCGATCGGCCATGCTAGCGGTCGTCGGGCTCGGGGTCGAAGCGCAGGTCCGCCAGGGCCGCCCAGCGGGGATCTGCCGGGCGTTCCTGCGGATCGGCGGACCGGACCGGGAAGTGCTCCGGATCGGGCCCGGCGCAGTCCTCGGCGCACAGCGGCGCCAGCGGGAGGGCGAGCACCACGGCGTCGCGGACCACCGGGCCCAGCTCCACGGCGTCGCCGTCGAGCGCGAGCAGCTCGCCGCCCTCGGGCGTGTCCTTGAACACCTCCCTGACCGGCACCGTGAGGTCGCCGCCGGTGGGCTCGAGGCAGCGCCGGCACGGCCCGGCCCACGGGAAGGCGACCTCGCCGGTCAGGGTGATCCCGTCGCTGAGGGACTCGAGGACGGCGTCGAGGTGGGCGACACCGCCCTCGGGCACCTCGGCGGTGGTCACCGCCAGCCCGCCCACCGCGACGTCGCGGACCAGGTGCACCCGGTTCCCGGGTCGGCGGCGCAGCTCGGCAACGCCGACCCGCAACCGCGGATCCGCGGTCACCGTTCCTGGTCGAACACCGCGGGCTGGGAGCCGGTGCGGGGCTCGTCGAGGTCGGACAGCTCTGCCTCCTCGATCGTGGGTGCCGCCAGCCGGGCGCGGCCGGCGGCCACCGTCGAGTGGATGCGGGCGAGCACGTTCTCGAAGCTCGCGAGCTTCTGGTCGCAGTAGTCCTCGGTCTCCCGGCGCATCCGACGCGACGCGGCCTCGGCCTCCTCGACGATCTGGCGGGCGCGGGCCTCGGCGGCCTTCACCACCTCGGTGCGCTGCACCATGTGGGCCACCCGAGAACGGGCGTCCTCGATGATCTCCTCGCCCTCGCGCCGGGTGCGGGCCAGGAACTCCTCGCGCTCCTTGAGGAGCCAGCGCGCGGAGCGCAGCTCGTCGGGGAGGCGGGCGACGCAGTCGTCGAGCAGCTCGAGGAGCTCCTCCTTGTTGACCCGCACCGAGGCCGACATCGGGATCCCCGGGGCGGACTCGACGATCTCGATCACGCGCCGGAGCACCTGCTCGGCCTCCGGCATCCGGTACACGTCGGTGCCGGCCCGGCGGTTCGTCCCGGTGGGCGGGCCGGCGTCCCCGCCGTCGTCGTGGCGCAGGTCGTCGTCGCGGTCGTCGTCGTGAGGTGGCGTCATGGCGTCATCCAGTCTGCTGCCCGGCGGCGGACCTCAGGCGGACCCCGGCGCCGCTCCGTCGCCGAAGCGGGCGGCGAGCCGTCGGGCGACGGGCTCGGGCACCATCGTCTCCACGTCGCCCCCGAAGCGGGCCACTTCGCGGATCAGCTTCGAGGCGAGGAAGGAGTTCCGCGACGCCGACGGGATGAACAGCGTGTCGATCCCCGACAGCGAGCGGTTCATCTGCGCCATCTGCAGTTCCGACTCGAAGTCCGACACCGCACGGAGCCCCTTGACGATGAAATGGGCCCCCACCGAGGAGGCCAGGTCCACGACGAGGGACGAGAACATCGTGACCTCGACGTTGTCGAGATGGGCCAGCGACTCCTCGATCAGCGCCTGGCGGTCATCGAGGGAGAAGAGCGGCTCGCCCTTCTGCGGGTTGCGCATCGCGGCCACGACCACCCGGTCGAACAGCCGCGAGGCCGTCTCCACGATCTCGACGTGGCCGTTGTGGATGGGGTCGAACGAGCCGGGGTAGAGCACGACCGTCACTCGGGGTCCTCCGGGATGGGGGGTGTGGGGAGCGGCGACGGGCCGTCGCCGTCGGACGCGGCGCCGTCGGTCGCGGTGAGACGGATGAAGGTCACCACCGTACCGCCGTAGCGGCGTTCCCGGACCAACTCCCCGCCGGGGCCCGCCGGGACCGGCCGGTCGGACTCGGCCACCAGCAACGCCCCGGGACAGGCCCTCGCGAGGACCCGCTGCAGGGCGTCCCACCCCTCGAAGGCGTACGGCGGGTCCGCGAGGACGAGCCCGACGCCGTCACCGAGCGCGCCGAGGCGGTCCACCGCATCGCCCTTCACCACCCGGACCTCGGCCCCCGAGGGCGGATCCGCCAGACCGGTGGCCGCCAGATTGGCGTGCACGGCGTCGACGGCCCGGCGATCGTCGTCGACGAAGGTGACCGAGGCCGCGCCCCGCGACAACGCCTCGATGCCGAGCGCCCCCGATCCCGCGAACAGGTCGAGCACCACGGCGCCCCGGAGCTCGCCGAGGGACTCGAGCGAGTTGAACACCGCCTCGCGGACGCGGTCGGAGGTGGGCCGGGTCCGGTCGCCGGCGGGCGCGATGAGACGCCGGCCGCGGGCCGCGCCCGCCACGACGCGCACGTCAGCCGGCCAGGACGCTCGGCGGCAGCGTGGGCAGCGACGACTCGGGGCTGAACGCGATCACGAACGCCATGCCGTCCTCCACCACCGGCGTGCGCTCGGGGTCGGTCACCACCATCCGCACGTCCTTGCCGGTGTCGACCGCGTCCTTGCTGTACACCCACAGCTGGACGGTCCCCCGGTCCTTGCCGCACGGGTCACCCGAACGCAGGGTCCGGCCGGCCGTCGCGACCGGGGACCCGAGCGAGCCCAGGTCCACCTGGCCCGGCTTGGTGGTGGTCGGCAGCGAGACCGAGCCGGTCGCGAGGTCGATGCCCGCGGCCCGGGCGAGCTCGCCGACCGTCGCCGCGTGGCCGGCCTCCGCCGCGGAGGTGGGTGCCACCGTGAACCGGCCGGCGCCGTCGACGGTGGCGCCGCCCACGGGAGCGGCCGGCACCGGCGGCTCGAGGAAGCGGCCGCAGACGTTCAGGCCGAGGTTCCCGGAGAAGGTCTGACCCACCTGCGGGCCCGGGCCGAGCTTCGCCACGTCCTGGGTCGACACCACCGCGGGCGCCATCGCGGAGCCGTACTGCGAGTGGCCGCCGTGGCCGGACGCGTCCCCGTCGCCATTCGGGGCAGTGGTCGGGGCAGTGGTCGGGGCAGGGGCGGTGGTCGACGACCCGTCACCGGATGCGGAGGATGACCCGTCGGAGCAGGCGGCGGGCGCCACCACGGCCACGGCCACCGCGACGAGCAGGGCGGCACGGCGGGGGGATCGACGGAGACCCAGGGCTGCCATCGCCCGGATCGTACGCCCCGCACGGACCCGCGCCGTCCCGCCCCGGTGGTCGCGTGTCACCACGGGCATCATGACTTGAGCAGGAACTCCTCCTCGGTGTCGTCGAGCAGCGTGAGCTCGTCCGCGAGACCGGGATGGGCATCCAGGCCGGTGCCGTCGCCGACGAGTTCCTCGGCCACCTCGCGGGCCCGCAGCACCCACTCCCTGTCGTGACGGAGGCTGGCCAGTCGGAGGTCGTTGCGGCCCTTCTGCCGCTCCCCCATGACGGTGCCCTCGCCGCGGAGGTCGAGGTCGACCTCCGCGAGGTGGAAGCCGTCGGTGCTCCCGGCCAGCGCCGTCAGGCGTTCCACCGCGTCGGGTTGCAGCACCCCGTGGGCCACGAGCACGCAGTGACCCCGGTGGCCGCCGCGACCGACCCGGCCACGGAGCTGGTGGAGCTGCGCGATGCCGAAGCGGTCGGCGTCGAGGACCACCATGACCGTGGCCTCGGGCACGTCCACGCCCACCTCGATGACCGTGGTGGCCACGAGCACGTCGACCGTGCCGTGACGGAACCGCTCCATCACCTCGGCCTTCTCGTCGGACTTCATCCGGCCGTGCAGCAGCCCGAGCCGCAACCCCGCGAGCGGCCCGTCGGCGAGGCGCTCCAGGGTCTCCGACGCGGAGGCCGCCTCCAGCTTCTCGGAGCCCTCGACCAGCGGGCACACCACGTAGGCCCGCCGGCCCGCGGCCACCTCGGAGCGGACGAGCTCCCAGGCCGCGTCCTCGTCCTCGGGGTGGTGGGCGACCGAGGTGGCGATCGGGGTGCGGCCCGGCGGCAACTCGTCGAGCACGGTCACGTCCAGGTCGCCGTAGACGGTCATGGCCGCCGTCCGCGGGATCGGGGTGGCGGTCATGACCAGCACGTCGGGCACCGCGCCCCCGGCACCCGAGGCCCGCAGCGCGGCCCGCTGCTCCACCCCGAAGCGGTGCTGCTCGTCGATCACCACCGCCCCGAGCGCGGCGAACTCCACCCCTTCCGAGAGGAGGGCGTGGGTGCCCACCACCAGGGGGATCGAGCCGTCGGCGAGGCCGGCCAGCACCCGCCGCCGCTCGGCCGCCGGCGTACGGCCGGTCAGCAGCGCCACCTCCAGGGGCCGTTCCCCCAGCAGGCTGCCCGGGTCGTCGAGCGCGAGGTCCTCGAGCAGCGTGCGCACACCCGCGGCGTGCTGCTCGGCCAGCACCTCGGTGGGGGCCATCAGGGCGCCCTGGTGCCCGGAGCGCACCGCGGTGAGCAGCATCGCGACCGCGACGACCGTCTTGCCGGCGCCCACGTCGCCCTGCAGGAGGCGGTGCATCGGCGCCGGCCGCTCCATGTCGGCGAGGATCTCGGCCACCGCCCGTTCCTGGGCACCGGTCAGCGGGTACGGCAGTCCGGCGACGAACCGCTCGACGAGGCCCTCGCGACCGGCGTCCGCTGCCGCGGCATGACCGATACCGGCCGAGGAACGCTCGATCTCCTTCTTCCGGCGGACGAGCGCGAGCTGGATCCGGAGGAGCTCGTCGAACACGAGCCGCTGGCGGGCGCGCGTCGAGTCGCCGAGGTGCTCGGGCTGGTGGATGCCGTGGAACGCGGCCTCCCGGCCCAGCAGGTCCCACCGGGCGAGGACCTCCGCCGGCACCGGATCGGCGATACCGCGCGGACCGGAGCGCCGGAGCGTCTCGGCGACCCAGCCGGCGATCTCCCACGTGGTGAGGCGCGCCGCCTCGGACTGCGGGTAGATCGGCACGATGCGACCGGTGCGGTCACCCACCAGGTCGACCACCGGGTTGGTCATCTGGCGCTGGCCCTTGAACACCTCCACCCGGCCGAACACGGCGACCTCCACCGCGGTGGCGCCGAGCTGCCGCTCGCGCCACGGCTGGTTGAAGAAGGTGCAACGGAGCCGGCCGCTGTCGTCGCGCACGTCCGCGGTCACGAGGATCCGTCCGCCCTTCACTCGCCGCGACGACACGGCGGTGATCCGGCCGAGGACCAGCGCCTCCTCCCCCTCCGCGATCTCGGTGATGCGGGCCTCGCGCGTCCGGTCGAGGTATCGGCGCGGGTAGTGCATCAGCAGGTCGAGCAGCGACGCGATGCCCATGGACCGGAGGCCGTCGAGCTTCTTCGGGCCCACGCCGTGGAGCTTCGACACGTCCATCGACGCCAGCTCCGTGAGCGTGATCGGATCGCCGGGCATCAGGTCTCGTGCAGCGCGATGCGCAGGTCGACCGGGCGGCCGATGCCGAGCACCGCCTCGACCGCGGCGCCCGGCAACGGCGTGATGACGGCCACCCGCCACGGTTCGGCATCTCGCCGGAACTCGACGAGTTCGCCGAGCTCGTACCAGGTGGCCTCCAGCTCGGCCGCGCCCTCCACGTCGCCGGAGCGGTGCGGCACCACCGAGCAGCGCACCTCGTAGCGGTGTGCCGTGCCGGCGGTCTCGATCGGGCGGTCCATCGGCGGGGCGGGCAGCGGCTCGCCGGTCACCACGCTCGCCAGCACGTCGAGGAGCAGCAGGAACCCGGCCGCCGACGCGTCGACCACCCCGCGGTCGGCGAGCACCTCGTCGACCTCGGCCCCTCGCTCCAGCTCCCCCAGGCCGGCGTCGGCCGCGTCGATGAGCACGTCCGCGAGGGCGGCACCGGCGTCGGCCGCGGCGAGGGCCCCGTCGGCCGCCGCCGCGGCCACGGCCGCCATCCCGCCCGGGTGCCGGCCGTCGTCGCCCGCCGCCAGCGCCTCGGCCCCCGCCTCCAGCACCAGCGCGACGCGACCGGCGTCGAGCACGTCCGCGTTCCGCAGCACCTCCGCGCCACCGCCCAGGAACCGGGTGAGCGACCGACCGGCCCGGCCCACCGCGGCACCCTCGGCGCCGCGCACGAGCGCACCGGACACCGAGGAGAAGTCCGACAGACCGGCGGCCGCCGCGGCGGCGCCCGCCAACGTGGCCGCCAGGTCCGAGCCCGGGCCCGGCGGGGCGCCCTCGGCGGGTTCCCCGGCCGCGTCGCCGTGATGGAGCTCGTCGAGCGCCGCGGCGTGGTCCGCGAGCACCTCGGCGGCCACCCCGACCGCGGCCACCAGTTCGGCGGCACGGAGGGAGCCGGCGGGGGACGGGGCGCTCACGGCCCCGAGCCTACGGTGCGCACCTGTCACCGTTGCCCGCTTCCCCCGGCGGGTGCTCCTCCGCTACCATCTCCCGTCGGCCCGAGAGGCCACCCACCCCCGGGGCGTCGGGCACCGTGCCCGCCCCGTCCGCCAGACCGGAGTTCGACTGCCATGGCCGCCGTGTGTGAGATCTGCGACAAGCGACCCTCGTTCGGGATGAACCTGTCCCACTCGCACCGCCGGACCAAGCGCCGCTGGAACCCGAACATCCAGCGGATCCGGGTGCAGGTGAACGGCGGTACGAAGCGCATGAACGTGTGCACGCGCTGCATCAAGGCCGGCAAGGTCACCAAGCCGGTCCGCTCCGCCCCCACCGCCTGACCCGGCCGGTCCCGACCGGGTCCCGGCGACCCGCTCACCACCCCTCCCGCCCCCGCGGCGCTGCTTTGCCGCGCTCTCGGGCCGCCGTTACGCTGGCACGACCCGGCGGGCGGTCCGTCGGTCGGCAACGTTTCGACGGAGCAGGAGCGCCCAGCGTGCAAGGCGTCATCAAGTCGTACGACCCCGCGACGAAGGACGGCATCGTGCTGTGCGACGTCGACCTGGCCGAGTACGACCTCGCCCCCGACGCGCTGGACGGTTCGGTGTTCCGGATGCTGCGCCAGGGTCAGCGGGTGCGGTTCCACCTCGACGCGGAGGGTCGGGCCGCCGGCCTGAACCTCGGCTCCGAGCGCGACATGGGCACCCCCGACTTCAGCGGCCACGCCGAGCCCGCACCGGACGGGGCCTGACGGGCCCGTCCGGCGACCAGCGGGCCCCGATCTCCGGGACCTGCGACCACAGTTCGACAACTGCACCAGTCCCGGGTCGGTCCCGGGGCGCCAACAGATGGGGAGACCCGTGGCAGGAACGACGACCAACCAGAAGCTGATCGACTGGGTCGAGGAGTGGCGGGAGATCTTCCAGCCCGACGCGGTCGAGTGGTGCGACGGCTCCGCCGAGGAGTACGACCGCCTCTGCCAGGCCCTCGTCGACGGCGGCACCTTCGAGCAGCTGTCCGACGCCAAGCGGCCGAACAGCTACCTGGCGTTGTCGGACCCGGCCGACGTGGCCCGGGTGGAGGACCGCACCTTCATCGCCTGTGAGAACGAGATCGACGCGGGGCCGACCAACAACTGGCGCCCGCCGGCCGAGCTCAAGGCCGAGATGCTCGAGTTCTACCGGGGGGCCATGAAGGGCCGCACCATGTACGTGGTGCCCTTCTCCATGGGCCCGCTCGGCTCCCCCATCGCCCACATCGGCGTGGAACTGACCGACTCGCCCTACGTGGCGGTCAACATGCGGATCATGACCCGCATGGGCCAGGGCGCCCTCGACGTGCTCGGCGCCGACGGCGAGTTCGTGCCGTGCGTCCACTCGGTCGGCTACCCGCTCGTCGGCGCCGACGGCAACGCCCGGCCCGACGTGCCGTGGCCCTGCGACGGCGACAACAAGTACATCTCGCATTTCCCCGAGACGCGGGAGATCTGGTCCTACGGCTCCGGCTACGGCGGCAACGCCCTGCTGGGCAAGAAGTGCTTCGCCCTGCGGATCGCCTCCACCATGGCCCGCGACGAGGGCTGGATGGCCGAGCACATGCTCATCCTCGGCATCACCCCACCCGACGGCGAGACCAAGTACGTGGCCGCGGCGTTCCCGTCGGCGTGCGGCAAGACCAACATGGCGATGCTCATCCCCACGCTGCCGGGCTGGAAGGTCGAGACCGTCGGCGACGACATCGCCTGGATGAAGTTCGGCCCCGACGGCCGCCTGCGCGCCATCAACCCCGAGGCCGGCTTCTTCGGCGTGGCCCCCGGCACCTCCGACACCACCAACAAGAACGCCATGGCGAGCGTGTGGGGCAACAGCATCTTCACCAACGTCGCCAAGACCGATGACGGCGACGTCTGGTGGGAGGACATGACCGACGAGCCGCCGGCCCACCTGGTCGACTGGCGCGGCAACGACTGGACGCCGGCGTCCGACACGCCGGCCGCGCACCCCAACGCCCGGTTCACCGCACCGGCCGCGCAGTGCCCGTCCATCTCGCCCGTGTGGGAGGACCCGGCCGGCGTGCCGATCGACGCCATCCTCTTCGGCGGCCGTCGCGCCACGAACGTGCCGCTGGTCATCGAGTCCTTCGACTGGCAGCACGGCACCTTCCTCGGCTCGATCATGAGCTCGGAGAAGACCGCGGCCGCCGCGGGCACCGTCGGCGAGGTCCGCTTCGACCCGTTCGCGATGCTGCCCTTCATGGGCTACAACGTCGGCGACTACATCGGTCACTGGCTCGAGATCGGCGAGGCGGGCGAGGCCGCCAACCTCCCGAAGCTGTTCTGGGTCAACTGGTTCCGCAAGGGCGACGACGGCTCCTTCCTGTGGCCCGGCTACGGCGAGAACAGTCGCGTGCTGAAGTGGGTGCTCGAGCGCCTCGAGGGCACCGCGGACGCCACCACCACCCCCATCGGCAACGTGCCCACGGCGGCGTCGCTCGACGTGGACGGCCTGGACCTCGACGGTGACACGCTCGAGGCCCTCCTCGAGGTGGACCCCATCGCCTGGAAGGGCGAGATCGAGCTGATCAACAACCACTTCGACTTCATCGGCGAGCGCCTCCCGGACGCGATGCGCACCGAGCTCGCCAACCTCGAGCAGCGCCTCGGGGGCTGAGCCCCTCGACCGACCCGTGGCGGGCGAACCCGCCACACCGCGAGCACGGGGCCCCGGCCGGGAACGGTCGGGGCCCTCTCGCGTCGGGCCTCACATGCCGACGAGCATGGCCCGGATGCCGAGGCCCATCAGGAAGAGGCCGCCGAGGCCGTACAGCAGGTACTGCCAGGCGCGGATCTGGTTCCGGTAGCTGTAGAGCAGCGCCACGGTGATGATCGCGACGAACCCGTAGAACATGTGGAACTGGGGCGCCTCGATCCCCTCCCCCGCCACCATGTACACGCCGAGGATCACCTGCAAGAAGATCGTGAGCTCGGCGAAGATCACGAACCACCACATGGCCTTCACCCGCAGCGCGGGGATCCAATGGGCGCCCAGGCACCACAGCCCGGCCAGCGCGTTGCCGATGATCACCATCCACGCGAACTCGGTGTGGAACTGCAGGACGGTGCCCAACACGGCGCGCACTCTACCGGCGGGTGCCGGTGTGCCCGGAACCGGTGGCATCCTTGCCCGGTGCTGCACGCCCGCCTGAACGTCCACCGCCTGCACCTCGACGGGGCGGAGGTGCCGTTGCGGCACGCCACGCTCGTGGCCGTGGCCCGGGCCGAGTCCCGGGATCTCGACTGGGAGGTGGTGGCCGACCGGGTCCACGACGAACCGATCGAGATGGGCCGCCGTCTCCTCGACATGCTGTGCATCACCGGCGCGGACACCGAGGGACACCTGGTGCTCGGCGAGTTCGTGGGTGAGGCGGTCGTGGTCCGGGTGGTCGACCGCACCGCGGTGTTCCGGGGGGACGGTCCGCTCTCCGGCCTGGACGCCGATCACCTGCTCGGATGATCCCCCCGACGTCCGCGATGTCGCCCGACATGGCGCGGCCCCTCGTCCTCTTCGACATCGACGGCACCCTGCTGGTCGCCGGCGACCCGGACCACATCCCGTGCCTCACCGATGCGCTCTCGGAGGTCTTCGGGCGGCCCGTCACCCTCGACGGTGTGCCCCTCGGGGGCAACCAGGAGCTCGCCATCGCCCGCGAGGCGGCGCGGCGGGCGGGGGTGGACGACGCCGAGATCGACGCCCGCCTCGACGACGTGATGGCCGGACTGGGCCGCCGGTTCCTCGCCCGGGTGGGCGACCGCCGTCACCGGCTCCTGCCCGGGGCCCCGGCCGCCGTGGCGGCCCTCGCGGCCGCCGGCTGGGACCTGGGGCTGCTGTCGGGCGGGGCCCGCGCCGTGTCGCTGGCCAAGGTGCGGGCCGCGGGCCTGGCCGACCACTTCCCCTTCGGCGCGTTCGGCGACGACCACGAGGACCGCGCCGAGCTGGTCCCGATCGCCCTGTCGGCGGGGGCCGCGCACCACGGCGGCCACCACCGTGCGGGCGCCACGGTGCTCGTGGGCGACACGCCGCGCGACATCGACGCGGCGCGCCGGGCGGGCTGCGGGGTGGTCGCAGTGGCCACCGGCCGATTCGGCATCGACGAGCTCGCGGCGCACCGACCCGACGCGGTGCTCGACGACCTGTCGGACCCCTCCGAGGTGGTGGCGGCGTGCCGGCGGGCAGTGCCCGATTCGGCGCCGGGCAGGGCGCAGGGCTGAGCCCGGATCAGGGC
>JBMOJH010000002.1:0-74849 GCA_049316905.1 Microthrixaceae bacterium
ACCCAGGCCCAGAACGCCGGCGGCTTCGTATGGGGATTGTCCACGCGGAACACCCGCACCCCGTGCTCGCACCAGAACTCGAGGACGGCCCGGCACGCCTCCCACAGCGCCACCCGGTCCTCCTCCCGGTCGGGCCAGAAGTCGATCGGATAGATGTCCTGGTACTTCTTCGGCGGGTTCTCGGCGTACCGGATCGACCCGTCGGGCAGCCGGGTGAACCACTCAGGATGGTCCTGCGCCCAGGGGTGGTCGGGGCTGCACTGCAGCGCGTAGTCGAGCGCCACCTCCATGCCGAGCTCACGGCAGCGGGCGATGAAGCGGTCGACGTCGTCGAGGGTGCCGAGGTCCGGGTGGACCGCGGTGTGGCCGCCCACGGTGCCGTCGCCCAACGGGCCACCGATGCCCCACGGGCTGCCCACGTCGCCCGGACCGGCCACCACGCTGTTGTTGCGGCCCTTCCGGTTCGTCACGCCGATGGGATGGATGGGCGGCACGTAGACCACGTCGAAGCCGGCCGCGGCGATCTGCTCGAGCCGGTCCCACGTGCGGGCCCCGCGGCGGAACCCGCCCTCGGACCGGGGGAAGAACTCGTACCAGGCGCCGCGCGCCGCGAGCTCCCGGTCCACCCGCAGCGGGTACGGGCCGGTCGCGGCGAGTTCGAGCGGGTCGACCACGCCCTCCACGAGCACGGCGACCGCGTCGTCGAGGCCCGCCGCGAGCCGAACGGCGTCGGTGCAGGTGGCGGAGCGCAGGGTGGCCACCGCGTCGTCGAGACGGATCCGGGCCGCGGGCTCGGCCACCGACCTCGCCCGGGTTTCGATCAGGCGGGCGCCCACCTCGAACTCCACGGTCAGGTCCTGGCCGGCCGCGGCCCGGCGCTGCAGGTCACGACGCCAGGTGGCGAGGTGGTCGAGCCAGCCCTGCACCTCGAACTCGTGGGCGCCGGGCTCCCCGACGCGGAACACGCCCTCGAACCGCCCGTTGCCGAGATCCGCCATCGGGGCCGCGGTCCACGGACCCGGGGCGCCCGGCCCGTCGACGCGCCGCCAGCGCACCCGGGCCGACAGCAGGCCGTGCCCGTCGCGCACGAGGGTGGCGGCCACCACCACGTCGTCGCCCACGACCGCCTTCGCGGCAGCACCGAGCGGCGTGGTCGGCGCCACGTCGCGGAACACGATGCGGTCACCGGAGCGGGCGGGGGTGGGTGGCGGGTTCATGCCTCGTGTCGTCGTGGCGGCCGGGGGTGCGGGCGGTGCGGGCGGTCAGCGGCGGACCGACAGGTTGAACCTACCGGTCTCGAAGGGGAGTTCGTCCGTGCTGAACCAGATGCCGGACACGGAGAACACCCGCACGCCGAGCGCCCCGGTGCGGCCGAGCACCGTGAGGGTGCGGTTCAGGTCCTTCGTGGGGTCGGTGACGGTCACGGTGCCGGTCACCCACGGCGCTCCGTCGGCCACCTGCAGGTCGAACGCCATCGAGGTGGTCCCGTCGGTGAGCTGGAGCGTGAGCTTGCCGCCGTTCGCGGTGTCCTGGACCTGGGCCCGGGCCGTGGCGTCCAGCGTGTAGGTGGCCCGGAACTCCACCGGACCGCGCACGTTCACATGGAGCGTCACGTCCTTCACGAGGGCCTCGCGCACCGGCACGATCGTGGTGGCGTCGGGCCCCCGGGAGAGGCGGCCGGAGTCGGGCTCCACGAAGAGGGTCGGTCCCCCGCAGCCGATGCGGCCGGCGTCGGCCCGGCAGGCCGCATGGGTGACCCACCGGCCCTCCTTGGTCCACCCGAGGTTGCCGACGCCGAACGTGGAGGTGTCGGTGGTGCCGGGCGGGGTGGCGTCGAGCACGCGACCGCCGGTGGCGCCCACCACGGACAGACGGGAGCAGCGCCGGCCGCTCGCCACCACGATCCGGGTCCCGTCGGGTGAGGGCATCGGCGCGCACAACGACTCGGACTGCAGGAGCGTTCGCCGCTCGAGCGTGTCGGT
Organism: Microthrixaceae bacterium; assembly: GCA_049316905.1. GTDB lineage: Bacteria > Actinomycetota > Acidimicrobiia > Acidimicrobiales > Microtrichaceae > CAIPVR01. The sequence goes on from JBMOJH010000002.1 coordinate 1,983, forward strand.
GTCGAGCCGCACGAGTTCCTTGGAGCCCTTCGACGGACCGACCGCCACGATGTAGCTGCCGTCGGGGGCGAAGGCCGGGTCGTCGGCCGACAGCAGGGTCGGCGTCTCGCCGCCGCCGAAGCTGGACGCCACGAGCGTGTAGCGCTGGCGGGTGCCGGGAATGACCGAGGAGAGGATCATGAGGTCGTCGGCCGGGCTGGCCACCACGCCCACGTAGCTGCGCTGCGACGGGTTCCCGATGCGGGCCACGGCGTTGCCGTCGCGCGACATGACCTTCACCACGTTGCCGACCACCCCCTGCGGCAGGGGCTGGCGGAAGACCCCGGGGCCGCTGAGCGGCACGGTGGTGGGCGGGGTGGGCGGCACCATGTCGGGCGTGCCGGCCGCCACGTAGGCCACCTGGTCGCTCCCGGCGTTCCAGGCGATCGACGCGTCGCGGCCGAGCGAGGTGAGCACGGCGTCGGTGCCGAGCACCGTGGGCAGGCCACCCGTGGCGGGAACCACGGCCACCGACCGGTCGGCCCGGAGGAATGCCACCCACTGGGCGTTCGGCGACAGCGCCACCGCCGCCTGGTCGCCGCGACCGAGCGCGGCACCCTGGCCCACCTCGACCGGCGCGCCGGTGCCCGTGCCAACCCAGACGCGCCCGTCCGCGGTGGCGTAGGCCACCGGGCCCGCGGGCGGCGGGGCCGCGGGCGGTCGGGTGGTGGACGGCCCCGCGCCCCGGACGGTCGTGGTGGTCGTGGGGTCGAACTGGGCGCTCCGCGCGGGTGCCGGCTCCGCGAACGCCACCGCGCCGAGCACGAGGGCGGCCACCGCGGCCAGGCCGACGCCGATGACGCCGCGACGGCGGGAGGGGGCGGCGGTCGGGCGGGTCGGCATGACGATCGCCAAGGGTACCGGTGCGCCCACCACACCTCCCGGCGCCCGGACACGATCCCGCCGCGCCGGGAAGAAGTACCCGGCCTGGCGGGGTTGTCGTGGGCGGTGCACGTGCACCCCGACACGCACGAGGAAGGGATGACGATGATCCGACGAGGCTGGATCCTGCTGGGGGCCGTGGCCGCCCTCACGCTGGTCGGGTGCCGCCCCGCGCCACCGTCCGGTCCGCCGCTGCGCCTCACCCTCGTGCCGAAGATCGACGACGTCGCGGCCCGGACGCTGGTGGGCGGGTTCATCCCCGGCCTGCCGAACACGCTCGGCAACCGCGTCACCGGCATCACGACCGACCGGGCGGACTGCGCCCCGCGGGTGGTGGGCGACACGCTCACCTATGCCGTGCGCAAGGCCATTCCCGAGAACCCCGACGTGGACGGCCTCTTCGTCACCGGCGGCAGCCTGGCGGTGGACGTGGCCAACCGGCCCGAGTGCCGCACCGCGGCCTACGTGGTGCAGTTCGGCAACCCCGCCGACGGCGGCGTGACCAAGCGGGCGGCCGCGGAGCCGATCTACGTGCTCGGCCTCGGCAAGGCGGACTTCCGGGACTTCATCGTCAAGTGAGGCGGTGACGACGGCGCCGTGGTGGCCGGGGTCGTCGTGAAGATGGCGTGAACGTCCGCTGGTTCGGGCGGGCTCGAGGCCCGGCACCGATACCCTCGACCCCGATGAAGGCGCTGCGCAGTTTCACCGTCCGCCCCCGACTGCCGGAGCCGCTCACCGCGCTCGACCGGTTGGCCGCCAACCTGCGGTGGTCCTGGGACCGCCCCACCCGTGAGTTGTTCGCGGCGATCGACCCCCGCAGTTGGGACGAGGGTGGCCACGACCCCCGCCGGGTGCTCGCCGAGGTCAGCACCGCACGGCTGGAGGAGCTGGCGGCGGATCCGACGTTCCTCGAGCGGCTCGGCGCGGCCGACGCCGCGCTGGGCGCCTACCTGGAACTGCCCCGGTGGTTCCAGCAGCAGCTCGCCGACGGCGGCGTCCCCACCGTCACCGGCCCCGACGGCGAACCGGAATCGGCGCTCGACGGCGGCGTGGTGGCCTACTTCTCCCCCGAGTTCGGCATCGCCGAGGCGGTGCCGCAGTACTCCGGCGGCCTCGGCGTGCTCGCGGGCGACCACCTGAAGGCCGCGAGCGACCTCGGCGTGCCGCTCGTGGCGATCGGGCTGTTCTACCGGCACGGGTACTTCCGCCAGTCCCTGTCGGTCGACGGGTGGCAGCAGGAGCGGTTCCCCGACCTCGACCCGTACGCGATGAGCCTCGAGCTGTGCGACGGCGTGCGGGTGTCGCTCGACCTCGCCGGCCGCACGCTCGTGGCCCAGGTCTGGAAGGCCACAGTGGGTCGCACGCCGCTCTACCTGCTCGATGCGGACCTGCCGGAGAACCCCGAGGACCTGCAGCTCGTCACCGACCGGCTCTACGGCGGCGACGTGGAGCACCGGCTCCGCCAGGAGATGCTCCTCGGCATCGGCGGGGTCCGGGCCCTCGAGGCGCTCGGCGTGCCGGTGCGGGTGTTCCACACCAACGAGGGCCACGCCGGGTTCCTGGGCCTGGAGCGCATCCGCACCCTGATGCACCGCGACGGGCTGTCCTTCGCCGAGGCGACCGAGGCCGTGCGCGCCGGAGCGGTGTTCACCACGCACACACCCGTGCCCGCGGGCATCGACCAGTTCCCCCGCGAGCTGATCGAGGCCTACTTCTCCGGCTGGGCCGCCGAGTGCGGCGTGTCGGTCGACGACCTCATGCGGCTCGGCCACCGGCCCACCGACGAGCCCGGCGACCGGTTCAACATGGCCGTGATGGGTATGCACCTCGCCGAGCGCCGCAACGGCGTCTCCGCGCTGCACGGCGAGGTGAGCCGCGAGATGTTCGCGGATCTGTGGCCCGGGGTCCCCGAGCCGGAGACGCCGGTGGGCCACATCACCAACGGGGTGCACGGCGCCACCTGGGTGTCCGCGGAGATGACCGCGCTGCTGTCGGAGACGGTGGGCGCCGACTGGCAGTGGGCCCCGGCCGACTCGTGGGAGGCCGCGGCGACCGTGGAGCCGGCCGCGCTGTGGCAGGCCCGGCGGTCCGGCAAGGTCCGGATGGTCGAGCACGTGCGGGAGCGGCTCGTGGCCGCCGGGCTCGCGCAGGGCCGATCGGTCTCGGAGCTCGCCTGGGTGGACGACGCGCTCGACCCCGACGCCCTCACCATCTGCTTCGCGCGCCGCATGGCCACCTACAAGCGCGCCGCGCTGCTCCTGCGCGACCCCGAGCGGCTGGAACGCCTCGTCACCGACGCCGGCGCCCCGGTGCAGTTCGTGTTCGCCGGCAAGGCGCACCCGGCCGACGACCAGGGCAAGGAGCTGATCCGTCAGGTCTCGGCCTTCGCGCACCGGCCCGAGGTGCGACACCGCTTCGTGTTCGTCGAGGACTACGACATGGCCCTCGCCCGCTCGCTCGTGCAGGGCGCGGACGTGTGGCTCAACACGCCCGTGCGGCCCATGGAGGCCTCCGGCACGAGCGGCATGAAGGCCGTGTTCAACGGCGCGCTGCACTGCTCGGTGCTCGACGGCTGGTGGGCCGAGTGCTTCAGCGCCGGCGACCTGCGCCTCGGCGGCGGGCGGGGTCCGAACGGCTGGGCGATCTCGTCGGCCGAGGGCGTGGAGGATCCCGAGCGCCGGGCGGACCTCGAGGCCAACGCGCTGTTCGACCTGCTCGAGACCCAGGTGCTGCCGCTCTACCACGGGCCCCTCGCGGAGCGCCGCGACGACGTGCCGCTCGCCTGGGTGGAGCGGGTGCGGGAGTCGCTGCGCACGCTCGGCCCGTTCGTCGGCGCCCACCGGATGGTGCGCGACTACGTCGAGGGGCTCTACCTGCCCGCCGCCGCCCGTTCCGCTGACCTCTCCGCGGAGGGGTTGCGCGGCGCCCGGGACCTCGCCGCGTACCGGGCCCGCCTCGCCGAGCAATGGCACGGCGTGCACGTCGACGACGTCGTGGTCGACGAGTCCGTCGCCGACCTCGGCGGCCGCCGGGCCGTGCGGGCCACCGTGGCCCTCGGCGGGCTCTCGGCCGACGAGGTGGAGGTGCAGCTCGTCACCGGTCGGGTGGGCCAGTCCGGCGAGCTCGAGGACGCCGTCACCGTGGCGATGGCCGACGCCGGCGCGGTCGACGACGCGCACCGCACGTTCGAGGGCGAGGCCCCGCTGGAGGTGGCCGGCCGCATGGGCGTGACCGTGCGGGTGGTCCCCCACCACACGCTCGTGGTCGACCCGCTGGAGCTCGGCCTCGTCGCCTGGGCCGGCTGATCGGCCGACGTCGGCTCCCCTGTCAGCCGAAGTCGGCTCGACCCGGGCCGTGCTGCAGGAACGACGACACCCCCGCGGTCGCGTCGGGCGTGCCGAACGACGCCACGAACAGCTCCTGCTCCAGCTCCAGGCCCGCGGCGAGCGGGCCCTCGAGCCCCTCGTCGATCGCCCGCTTCGCGAGCGCCAGCGCGTGCCGTGGCCCTCGGGCGAACCCGGCCGCCACGGCGAGCGCGGCGTCACGGGCGTCGCCCTCCGCCACCTGGTCGACGAGGCCGATCCGCTCCGCCTCCGCCGCGTCGACCATGCGGCCGCTCAGCACCAGGTCCTTCGCCCGCGCGGGGCCGACCAGCCGGGCGAGCCGCTGGGTTCCGCCGCCGCCGGGGATGATCCCGAGCAGGATCTCGGGCTGGCCGAAGCGGGCGCCCGAGGACGCCACCCGCAGGTCGCAGGCGAGCGCCAGCTCGCACCCGCCGCCCAGCGCGAACCCGTTGACCGCGGCGACCGTCGGGCACGCCAGCGCCGCGACCGAGTTGAGGGCCCGCAGGAAGGCCCCGCCGATCTCGGCAACCCGCGCCGGGGGTGACACCTCGAAGGGTTCCCCGCCGCCGCGCTCCGCGAACTCGGTGATGTCGGCGCCCGCGGCGAAGACCTTCTCGCCACCGGTGACCACCACGGCGCGGGCGTCCGCGACGGGGCCGGTGACCACGGCGTGCAGCTGGTCGAGCAGCTCCACGCACAGGGCGTTCACCTTGCCGTGGGCCAGGGTGATGACGTCCACCCCGTCCTCACGGCGCTCGTGGCGGACCAGGGCATCAGCGGCGTCGGTGCTGGACATGACGGGGGAACCTACCTGCGCCGCCACCGGACGCGCCCGCCCGGCCGGGCCAGCCCACGGGCCAGCGCGGGGGCGTCGGGCCGGCGTCGGGGATCGTCGTGCAGCGCGTCCAGGAGGACCCGTGCCACCCCGGCGCGCTCGTCCGGGGCGTGCGCCGCGGGCGAGGCCGCCGGGGCCGCGCCCGGCGGGTCACCGGTGAGCGCGAACCACAGCGTGGCGCCGAGCCCGAACACGTCCGCGGCGGGCGAGGGTGCCGCGCCCCGGCGCCGTTCGGGCGCCGCGTAGGCAGGGGTGAGCGCGCCGTCGTCGGGCAGGGCCCCGTCCCCCACGCCGCCCACCCCGAAGTCCACGAGCACCGGCGGGTCCGCGGGCACCACGTTGGCGGGCGAGACGTCGCCGTGGACGACCCCCTGTTCGTGGGCGGCGGCGAGCACCTCGGCGACCCGAGCGCCGAGCACGGCCACCGCGGCGGGGGCCATCGGACCCGATGCCCCGACCGCGACCGCGAGATCGGGCCCCGTCACGCGCTCCAGCACGAGCCAGCCGAGCCCCGTCGGATCCACCCCGACCGCGAGCACGACCGGCACGCCGGGCCCGTGGCCGAGCCGGGCGAGGGCCCGGGCCTCCCGCTCGAAGCGGTCGGGCCGGCCCGGGTGCGCACCGAGGTCGACCACCTTGACCACCACGTCGCGACCCGCGCGCCGGTCCCGGGCCGCGATGACCGACGCCGTGCCCCCGGCACCGAGCGGTTCCCGCAGCGCCACCCAGGTGGGCAGGTTGGCCGGCCGGCGGGGCGACACGCCGCCCCTCAGACCGCCACGGCCGCGCCGCGCCGCGTGCCCCACCAGCGGCGGGCCTCCGCCGCCACCAGCGCGAGCACGAAGATGACCACCGCGCTCAGCGCCACCGAGGCGCCCGCGGCCAGGCGGGCGTGCCACGACACCAGCAGACCCGACACGACCGCCAGCTCCGACAGCGCCACCGACACGAACAGCACCCACGGCACCCGCCGCACCAACTGCACGGCCGCCGCAGCGGGCGCGGTGATGAGGGCGAACACGAGCAGAGTGCCCACCGTCTTGAAGCTGGCCACCACCGTGAAGGTGATCATCACCAGCAGCACGGCGTGGGCGAGGCCGGGCCGCAACCCCAGGAGCACGGCGGTCTCCCGGTTGAACGACAGCGCCAGGAACGCCCGGTAGCCCACCACCACGAGCAGGAGCACGAGCGCGGCGACCACCGCACCGAGCACCAGGTCGGCCGTGGTCACCCCCGTGATGCCGCCGAACAGGAAGCCGGTGAGCTCGCCCGCGAACGACCGGCTGCGCGACACGATGAGCACGCCGAGGGCCAGCATGCCGACGAACAGCAGCCCGATCGCCACGTCCTCGGGCAGCCGGCTGCGCCGGCGCACCACCGAGATGCCCGCGATCATCACCCCGGCGCTGGCCAGCGCACCGAGCGTGGGGCTGAACCCCACCACGGCGGCGAGGGCGAGGCCGGGGAGCACGCCGTGGGCGAGGGCATCGCCGAGGAAGGTCATCCCCCGCAGCACCACCCAGGTGCCCACGAGGCCGCAGGCCACGGCGGCGAACGTGCCGGCGAGCAGGCCGCGCTGCATGGTGACCGACTCCTGGAACGGACCGAGGAGCCAGTCGACGGCGGTCACGGCCAGCACGTCGCCAACCTAACCGCCGCCCCCCAGCGCACCGGCCACGAGGGTGGCGTCGGTGCGCAGCATGTCCACGTAGTTCTGGGCGCCACTCCCGGGACCTCCGAGCGACTCGGTGAAGAGCTCCACCACCCGGACCTGCCCACCCACCTGCGCGGCGAGGGCCTCGGCGAGCTTGGTCGGCTGCGTGGTCTCGCCGAACACCGCCGGCACACCGGCCCGGCGCACGGTGGTCGCCAGCTCGTCGAGGTCACGCGGGTTGCTCTCACCGAGGGAGCTGGTGGAGGGGATGACCGCCCCGACCACCTCGAAGCCGAAGCGGTCGGCGAAGTAGCCGAGCGCCTCGTGGTTGGTGACCAGCTTCCGGCGCCCGGCCGGCACCGCGGCCAGGGTCGCCTCCATCTCCTTGCCGACGGACCGCAGCTGCTCCTGGTACACCTCGCCGCACGACCGGATCTCAGCCGGTGTGACGGGGAGCCCGTCCAGCCGCTGGAGCCGTTCGGAGATGAGACCGGCCGCGGTGGCCATCCGGTCCGGGTCCATCCAGACGTGCGGGTCGGTGCCGTCGCCCTCCCCGTGGCCCTCGCCCGCACCACCGCCGGGGTCGCCACCGTCGCCGCCACCCGCCGCCGCGTCCTGGCGCTCCGCCTCCTGGTCCAGGGTGAGGGGCGTCACCTCCGGACCGACCTCGAGGACGTCCACGCCGCCGTCCGCGGCCGACCCCAGCGAGTCGTGCAGGCCCTCCTCGAGCCCGAGCCCGTTGGCCACCACCAGCGACGCCCCGAGGAGGCGGTCCGCGTCCCGGGCCGTCGGCTGGAACTCGTGGGCGTCGGCGCCGAGCGGGACGACGGAGGGCACGTCCAGCCGGCCGCACGCCACCTGGCGGGTGACGTCGGCGAGGATCGACGTGGTGGCCAGCACGGGTGCCTCCGCGCCGGCCCGGTCGCCACCGCCCCCGTTGCCGCCGCTCCCTCCGCAGGCCGCGGCCGCGCCCGAGAGCAGCACCACCAGCGCCGCAGCGATGCCGGTGCGCGTTCGACGGGGGGCTGACGACGACATGCCCGCACCCTAAACGGGAACGATTCTCGTTTCCACTCCCGATGATTCCCATCCATTCCCGATACGGTCGGTAGGGTGGACGACGTGGACCACTCGCACGCCGGTGCCCACTCCCCCGGCTCCACCACACCCGGGACGAACTCCGACGACCTGCACGCGACCGCGGCCCAGCGGCTCGGGGCCGTCCGCCTGCGGTACACCGCCTCGCGCCGCCGGGTGGTCACGGTGCTCGCCGACGCGGCGCGACCCCTGACCATCCCGGAGATCCTCGCCGCGGATGCCGGGCTGGCGCAGTCGAGCACCTACCGGAACCTCGCCGAGCTCATCTCCGCCCGCGTGGTGCACCGGATCGTGTCGGGCGACGAGTTCAGCCACTACGAGCTGGCCGAGGACCTCACCGCGCACCACCACCACCTGGTCTGCACCCGCTGCGGCCGGGTGGAGGACTTCGCCCCCTCCGAACGGCTCGAGGCGGACCTGCACCACTCGCTCGCCCAGGTGGCGGAGGCCGCCGGGTTCGAGGTGGACCTCCACCGGCTCGATCTCGTCGGCACCTGCGCGGGCTGCCGCTGAGCGCGGCCAGGGCCCGGGGGCCGGCGCTCAGTCCAGCAGTCGGTCGACCGCGGCCCAAGGGTCGACCCGGTGGGCGGCGACCTCCCCCACCGCCTCGTCCCAGGCCGGACCGGTGCACCGTGCCGCGGCCTGCTCGAGCAATCGGGCCCGCACCACCTCGCGGAGCTCCTCGAGGACCCGCTCGGCACGACGCGCCGCGAGCTCACCCGAGTCGGTGACCGCGGCGCGGTGCTCCTGCACCGCCGCCCACAGCGCGGCGACCCCGTCGCCGGTGGTGGCCACGGACTCGATGATCGCCGGCACCCGGCCCCGTCCCGCGCCCATCGCCAGCATGCCCTCGAGGTCGCGGCGGGTCTCCGCAGCGCCGGGCCGGTCGGCCTTGTTGATCACGAACACATCCGCGATCTCCATCAGGCCCGCCTTGTTGGCCTGCACGGCGTCGCCCCAGCCCGGGTTCAGCACCACCACGGTGGTGTCGGCCGCCCCGGCCACCTCCACCTCCACCTGACCCACGCCGACGGTCTCCACGACCACCCAGCGGTAGCCGGCGGCGTCGAGCACCCGCACCGCCTCGGGCGTGGCGAGGGACAGGCCGCCGAGGTGGCCCCGCGTGGCCATCGACCGGATGAACACGCCGTCGTCGAGGGTGTGGTCCGACATGCGCACCCGGTCGCCGAGGATCGCACCGCCCGTGAACGGTGAGGAGGGATCGATGGCGAGCACCGCCACCTCCGTGCCCTCGGAGCGCATCTCGGCGCACAGCGCGTTCGTGAGCGTCGACTTGCCCGCACCCGGCGCACCGGTGATGCCGACCGTGTGGGCCGACCCGGCGCGGGGGTACACCGCCGCGGCCACCTCGCGGGCGCCGTCGCCGCCGCGCTCCACCATCGACAGCAGCCGGGCGAGGGCCGCCCGTTCACCGGCCGCGGCGCGGTCGAGCAGCTCCCCGGCGGGGGTTCCGCTCAGAGCGACACCGCCGTGCCGAGCTCGGCGCCCTCGTCGGGCTGCACGACCGCGGTCACGCCCGGCACGCGGTCCTTCATGATGCGCTCGATGCCGGCCTTCATCGTGACGGTCGAGGCCGGGCAGCTCACGCACGCACCCGAGAGCTCCACGGTGACCACGCCCGATTCCTCGTCGATGCCGAGCAGGGTGATGTCGCCGCCGTCGGCCTGGATGGCCGGGCGGATGATCTCGATGACCTCTTCGACCTGCTCCTGCAACGGTGGCTCCTGGGCGACGTCCGGGACCGCTCCACCCTAGAGGGCGGCCCGTCGGGCCGGTCAACGCCGCGCGGCCCCGACGTGTTCCACCAGCGGACCCTCAGAGGCGTTCGACGTCCGCGCCCACGGCCCGGAGCTTCTCGATGAAGCCCTCGTAGCCGCGGTCCACGTGGTGGGCGTCGTGGACGACCGTCTCGCCGTCGGCCCGGAGCGCGGCCACCACCAGGGCGGCCCCCGCGCGGATGTCCACCGCCCGCACCGGCGCGCCGGACAGTCGGTCGACTCCGTCGATCACGAGGTGGTGGCCGTCGACCCGGACCTGCGCGCCCATGCGGGCGAGCTCGCCCACGTAACGGAACCGGCCCGAGAACACGTTCTCGGTGGCGTAGCTGGTGCCCTCGGCCACGCTGAGCACCGCCACCAGGAGCGGGAGGTGGTCGGTGGCGAGGCCCGGGTACGGCAGGGTGGCCACGTCGGTGGCCCGCGGCCGACCCTGGGCCATCGCCCAGATCCCGTCGGCCTCGGGCGAGATACGCACGCCCATCCGACCCATGCGCTCGATGAGGATCTCGAGGTGGTCGGCCCGGGCACCCCGCAGCGTCAGCTCGCCACCGGCCACGGCGAGTGCGGCGAGGAACGTGGCCGCCTCCACCCGGTCGGGGATCACGGTGTGCTCGACCGCCCGCAGCTCCGCGACCCCGTCGATGGTGATGGTGGGGCTCCCCGCACCGAGGACGCGCCCGCCCATCCGGTTGAGGAACGCGGCCAGGTCTGCGATCTCCGGCTCGCGGGCCGCGTTCTGCACCGTGGTGCGGCCCTCCGCGAGCACGCCCGCCATCAGCAGGTTCTCGGTCGCCCCGACGCTCGGGTAGGCGAGCACCACCTCGGTGCCCCGCAGCCGATCGGCCCGGCCCTCGATCATCCCGTGGGTCAGCTCGAAGGAGGCGCCGAGCGCCTCGAGGCCCGAGAGGTGCATGTCGATCGGCCGCGAGCCGAAGTCGTCGCCGCCGGGCATCGCCACGCGGGCCTGGCCCACTGCGGCGAGCAGTGGACCGAGCACGGCGCTGGAGGCCCGCATGCGCTCGACCAGCTCGTAGGGCGCCTCGGGGGTGATCCCCGCCGGCCGGACGATCTCGAGCGCCCCGTCCTCGCGCCGGCGCACCGACATGCCCATCGCCTCGAGCAGCTGGCCCATGGTGTGCACGTCCGCGATGTCCGGCACGTTGCGGAGCACGTAGCGGCCCTCGGCGAGCACGCAGGCGGCCATCAGCTTGAGCGCCGAGTTCTTGGCACCCCCGATCGGCACCTCTCCCGACAGCGGCCCAGAGGGCCGCACCACCAGCTGCGACACGGCGACACTCTCGCACACCGCCCCGCGCCCCTAGTGTGAGCGCCCGGCGAGGCGAGGGGAGCCGTGGGGCACATCCGCGACGAGATCGAGACCGACCGCGCCGGCCTCGCCGCACGGTTGCGCCCGCGCGACGACGCGCTCGTGGCCGAGGTGGGCGACCCGGGTGACCCGGGCGCGGCCGCGCCGGAGGGCGAGGCGTCCTTCGACGCCGCCTCCGGACCGTTCGAGTCGTACCGCCGCACGGTCCGCTGGACCACCGACGCGTCCGAAGGCGGCGTCGACGACCGCGCCGGCGTGCACGTGGTGCAGGAGGTGCAGTGGCGCCTGGCCTTCCCCTACTGGCGCTGGCTGTACGCCCCGATGGTGCGCCGGAACCTCGGCCGGGGCATCCCGCCGGGCACCCGCCCGTGGTGGAGCTTCCCCGACCGGCTCGACCCGCGGCAGTCCCGCGTGGTGGCCACCATGGCCCTCTTCAACCTGGTGGCGGGGCTTCTGTTCTCGGTGCTGACCCAGGTGCTGACCTTCGCGGACGCCGACATCGGCACGGGGTCGCGCTCGCAGCAGGCGACGATCCTGGCCCTGGTCCGCATCGGCGCGGTGGTGACGTTCGTGGCGCTGGCCCTCGCCGACCGCGTGGGCCGCCGCCGCATCGCGCTCTGGTCCTTCGGCGTGGCGATCGCCCTCACCCTCGCGAGCGCCGCGGTCCCGGGCCTCGGCTGGCTCACCGTGCTCCAGATGCTGTCGCGCAACCTGGCCGTCGCAGGGCTGCTCGCCGTCGACACGATCAGCGTGGAGGAGCTGCCTGCGGGATCGCGGGCCCAGGCGACCGGCCTCGGGGCCCTGGCCTACGGCCTCGGCGCCGGCATCCCGATCCTGGCGCTCCCGCTCGCGGACGTGGGTCCCGCGGGGTGGCGCCTGGTGTTCCTCACCGCGCTGCTGTGCGTGCCGCTGCTCATCAGCGGGGCCCGCAACCTCCCGGAGAGCAACCGCTACCTGCGCATGGCCGAGGGCACCGCGCCGCCGGAACGCCGACGGATCCGCGGGCTGCGATTCCTGCTGCTCGCCGCGGTCTTCCTGCTGCTGAACCTCTTCGTGGCGCCGGCCAGCCAGCTCCAGAACGACTACCTGCGCACCGAGCGCGGCTACAGCGGGGCGATGATCACGGCGATCCTGGTGCTCACCTCCACCCCGGGGGCGATCGGCGTGATGCTCGGCGGCCGGCTCGCTGATCGGCGCGGCCGGCGGATCACGCTGATCCCGGGCCTGTTCTCGGTGGGGGTCTTCAACGCGATCTTCTTCCTGGTCGCCGGCGCGGCCATGTGGCTCGCCTCCCTCGGCGGCGCGGTGCTCGGCGCCCTCTGCGTGGCACCGCTCGGCGTGCTCGCCCCGGAGCTGTTCCCCACCGCGCGCCGCGGCGGCGCCCGCGGGGCGCTCAACCTCATCGCCGTGGTCGGCTCGGTGGTGGGACTGCTCAGCGCCGGGGCGCTGGTGGACGCGCTGGGCTACGGCCCGGCGTTCGCGTTGCTGGCGATCGGCCCGGTGGTCGCCGCAGGGCTCGCGTTCGCGGCGCCGGAGACCCGGGGCCGCGAGCTCGAGGACATCAACCGCTGAGCCAGTCGCGGACCGCGGCCACGATCAGGTCCTCGGCCCCCTTCAGCTCGTGACGGCCCCCCGGCACCACCACGTTCGTGACCGGACCCGGGACCTCCGCCTGCGCCGCGACGAGCTCGTCGGTCGTGCCGAACGGATCGCGGTCGCCGCTGATGAACAGCACCGGGCAGCGCAGCCGCCCGAGGTGCTCGGTGCGGAGCCGGTCGGGCCGGCCCGGCGGATGCAGCGGGTAGCTGATCAGGACCAGCCCGGCGGCCGCGATCGGCTCCGCGTCGGGCGTGCCCTTCGCCGCGTTCGGGACCGGCCCACCGGCCACCGCGACGGAGCACATCCGGCCGCCCATCGACCGACCGCCCAGCACGAGGCGCCCGGGGTCGATGCCGATGCCGTGGCAGAACGCCGCCGCATCGGCCCGGAGCGAGTCGAGCAGCTTGGGTGCCCGGTCCGGGGCGCGACGACCCTCACGGCGGTACGGGAAGTCGAAGCGGCCCACCGGCAGCGGGGCGAGCCCCTCCTCGAGCGCCATCAGCGCCGGATGGTCCGACGACGACCCGGCGCCGGGCCACAGGGCCAGGGCGCCGGGATCACGCGGACGGCGTCGGCGGGCCACGGCGGTCAGCCCAGCAGGATCCGGCGGGCCTCGGTGAGCTCCGAGATCCGTTGCGCGGCGCCGTCGTCGCGGCCGCCGTGGTCGGGGTGCGCGGTGCGCAGCGCGTCGCGGAACGCCCGCTGGATGTCGCGGCGGCTCGGCATCAGCGCGGTGCCGTCGCTGCCGTCGGTGAACCCGCCGGTGCGGAGGTCGAGCACGCCCATCGCCCAGCTGACCGGATCACGGAGCGCCGAGGCGGAGAGCCCCGCGCTGCGCCCGCTCAGGTGCGCCACCAGGGCCGGGCCCGGCCCGGTGGTCCACCGGAAACCCTTCCGCACCGCGTCCATCACCTGACGGCGGACCGGTCGCGGCGCGGCGCCGGCCGCGTAGATCGCGGTCAGGAGGTGCTGGGCCGGGGTGCCCTTGTCGTCCTGGAGCTCGAAGTGCACCGAGCCGTCCTCGTCGCCGAGCAGCCGGTGCGTGCAGCGCTGCAGGCCGACGCGGTCCTCCTGCAGCCGGTGCCGCAGCCGGGGCTGGGACACCCGCGCCCCACGCTCCAGGTCGGTCATGAGCGCGAGGGCCTCCTCGTGGAAGTCCTCGTCGAGCAGTGGGCCGAACCCCGCGGCGATCCCGCCCAGCAGGATGCCGCCGTAGCCGGGCGCGGGGTCGACGGGGAGCTGGAGGTCGCCGAGCGCCACGCGCCGCGTCGGCGCGATGGGTCGGGAGTAGAAGGCCTCGGCCTCCGCCAGGAGCACACCGGCAAGGTACCGTCAGCGGCCCCGGCGCCCTAGGCGGCGTTCACACGTACTGGCGCAGAAGGGCCCGCACGTCGTCGGCGGCCTCCGCCAGCGCGGCGTCGTCGAGCGCGGCGGGATCCTCCGGATCGGTGGCCTCCAGGGCGTCGCGCACCCGCACCGCGGCACCGACGAGTCGGCGCCACTGCGGTGGCTCGAACCCGAACGGCAACGACGTCCGCTCGAGCTCCCCGGTGGCGTTCACCAGACCCACGACGCCGGCCGCGTCGTCGGGTCGGCGGACCAGACGGTCGGCCGCCACGAACAGCCGGTCGAGGAGCTCGTGCACCGCGAGTCCGTCGTCCGCGGAGAGTTCGGCGTCGTCGGGGTCGGGCAGCTGCTCGACGATCGCCTCCACCTCCTCCTCGTGCTCGGCGTAGACGACCAGGTCGCCCTGCTCGTCCCACTCGTAGGGGAGCTCGGCCACCGTGAGCGCGTCCGCGAGGGAGGTCTGCAGGGCCGCCGGCCAGGTCCCCACCTCGAAGACGACCTTGTCGGCCGTCGGGTCGAGCGCGGGCCGGGCCGAGGCGAGCACGTCCTCGATGAGGGCGTCGACGGCCTCCTCGTCGTCCTCGTGCACGGAGACCTCGGTGCCCTGCCAGACGTGGTCGATCCCCCGGCTGTCGAGCAGCGCCGCGAGCATCGCCCGGCTCTCGCCCGCCCACGTGGTGCAGTCGTAGGTGACCTCGTCGTCGTCCGGGCCGACGACCTCCTCCCACTCCCCCACATCCGCCGGATCGGCGCGGTCGGTTCCCTCGTCGTCGGCCACGGCGAGAGTCTCGCAGAGCCCCGCGCCCCGGGCGGCTCCAGTTCGCCTTTTGGGGCCGTCCGCGGTGACCCCGGTAACGTCGTCACATGCCGAACAGCACCCCGGACCGCAACCTCGCCATGGAACTCGTCCGCACCACCGAGGCCGCCGCGCTGGCCGCCTCGCGCTGGGTGGGCCGGGGCGACAAGGAGTCCGCCGACGGCGCCGCGGTGGACGCGATGCGCCTGATCCTGGGGACGGTGCGCATGACCGGCACGGTGATCATCGGCGAGGGCGAGAAGGACGAGGCGCCGATGCTCTACAACGGCGAGGTCGTGGGCGACGGCACGCCCCCGAACGTCGACATCGCCGTGGACCCGATCGACGGCACCACGCTCACCTCCAAGGGCCGCGGCGGCGCGGTGGCGGTGATCGCGGTCTCGGAGCAGGGCACGATGTTCGACCCCGGCCCGTGCGTCTACATGGAGAAGATCGCCGTCGGGCCGGAGGCCACCGGCGCCATCGACCTCAACGCCTCGGTGGGCGACAACCTCCGGGCCGTGGCCGCCGCCAAGGGCATCGACGTGACCGAGGTGACCGCGACGGTGCTCGACCGGCCCCGCCACGACGACATCGTCGCCGAGATCCGCTCGACGGGCGCCCGCATCCGCCTGATCGGCGACGGCGACGTGGCCGCGGCCATCGCCACCGCGTGGCCGGACTCCGGCGTGGACATCCTCTTCGGCATCGGCGGCACGCCCGAGGGCGTCATCGCGGCGGCGGCGCTCAAGTGCATGGGCGGCGAGCTGATCGGCCGGCTGTGGCCGCGTGACGACGAGGAGCGCCAGGCCGCGGTGGCCGCCGGCTACGACCTCGACCGGGTGCTGGGCACCGACGACCTGGTCGCCGGTGACAACTGCTTCTTCTCCGCGACCGGCATCACCGATGGCAACCTGCTCAAGGGCGTCCACTACGACCGCCTCGGGGCGACCACGCAGTCGCTCGTGATGCGATCCCGTTCGGGGACCGTCCGGGTGGTCGACGCCCGGCACCGCCCGGAGAAGCTGGAGGGCTAGTCCCCCGAGTGCATCGGGGCCGCCCCGGCGGCGTCGAGCACCGTCAGCAGGATCCGCAGCAGCTCCTGCTGGTCCGACGGCGCGAGCGCCGACAGCCCTGGCACGCCGCGGTTGACCTCGTCCGCGAGGTCGGCCCGGAGGCGGCGCCCGTCGTCGGTGAGCGCGAGCAGCTTCACCCGCCGGTCCCCCTCACGGTGGTGGCGGGAGACCAGGCCCCGCTCCTCGAGGCGGTCCGCGATGCCGGTCACGTTGGACGGGTCGCAGTGGAGCTCGCCGGCGAGCTCGCGCATCGACAGCGCCTCCTCGGTACCGAGGCGGAACAGCGACACCGCCTGCTGGGGCGAGAGCGCGTGCTCGGCCGCCACCCGCTCGAGGTGCTCGCGCATCACGTTCATCACGCCGAGCAGCGCGCCGTGGAGGCGGGCCTCGATCGAGGGAACTCGGTCGCCGACCGTGGCGTGGTCCGTCATGATCCTCCGGGTCCAACCGCGGGAGCCGCTCCCGCGCCATCACGCAGCATACTCCGGTACATCGACGTTTGACAGACCCAAAGGTTGAGGTAGTCTACTTTCCATGTCCCCCATCATCGAGGTCGACGACCTCCGCAAGGACTTCGGGTCCACCCGGGCACTCGACGGAGTGAGCCTGCAGGTCGAACAGGGCACGGTCCTCGGCCTCCTCGGCCCGAACGGCGCCGGCAAGACCACCACCGTGCGCGTGCTCGCCACCCTGCTCGCCCCGTCGGGCGGCACCGCCCGCGTGGCGGGCTTCGACGTCCGGTCCCAGCCCGACAAGGTCCGCTCCATCATCGGGCTCACCGGCCAGTACGCCGCGGTCGACGAGAAGCTCACCGGCCACGAGAACCTCTGGATGGTGGGCCGCCTGCTCGGCATGTCCAAGCGCCAGGCCCACGAGCGGGCGGAGCACCTGCTCGAGCGGTTCCGCCTGAGCGACGCCGGCGACCGCCAGGTGCGCACCTACTCCGGTGGCATGCGCCGCCGCGTGGACCTCGCGGTCAGCCTCGTCGGCCGCCCCAGCGTCCTGTTCCTCGACGAGCCCACCACCGGCCTCGACCCGGTGAGCCGCCTCGAGCTGTGGGAGGTGGCACGCGAGCTGGTCGCCGACGGCACCACCGTGCTCCTCACCACGCAGTACCTCGAGGAGGCCGACGAGCTCGCGGACCGGATCGTGGTGATCGACCGCGGGAAGGTGATCGCCGAGGGCACCGCGGACGAGCTGAAGGACCGCACCGGCGGGCGCACGCTCGAGATCGTGGTGGCCCGCCGGGACCAGGTGGACACCGCGCACCACGTGCTGTGCGGGCTCGCCCCTCCCGAGGGCGTGCGCACCGACACCACCACCCGCACCGTGACCATGCCGGTCGACCACGACACGGCGCTCGCCGCCGAGGCGATCTCCTCGCTCACCGCGGCGGAGGTCGAGATCGAGGACTTCCACCTGAACCGGCCGAGCCTCGACGACGTCTTCCTCGCCCTCACCGGCCACGAGGCCGAGACCGGCGAGCACCAGGACGGCGGCGACACGCCCGACCGCCGCTTCCACGGCCCGCTCCCCGGCGGGGCCGACGAGCTCCTGACCGACCGAAAGGCCCGATGAGATGACCAGCGTCCCGCTCGACGACCTGGCCCCCGCGGCCACCCACGACTACCGGCGCCCCCGCGGTCTCAACGCGATGTTCCACGACGGGGCGATCCTCACGTGGCGCAACCTCGTGTCGCTCCCGCGCACCCCGGAGCTGGTGCTCTTCACGCTGATCCAGCCCGTGATGTTCGTGGTGCTGTTCAACTACGTGTTCGGCGGCTCGATCGGCCAGAGCCTGCCGCCGGGCATCAGCTACGCGCAGTTCCTGATCCCCGGGATCATGGTGCAGACCATCGTGTTCGGCACCTCCGCCACCTCGGTCGGCCTGGCCGAGGACCTGCAGAAGGGCCTGGTGGACCGGTTCCGCTCGCTCCCGATCGCCCGGTCGGCGGTGCTCAGCGGCCGCATCGTGGCCGACACGGTGCGCCTCACGATGGTGGCCGTGGTCCTGATCATCGTCGGCTACATCGTGGGCTTCCGCTTCGAGGGCGGGCTCTTCTGGGGTGCGGTGATGATCGGCTTCTCCGTGGCCTTCGGGTTCGCGATGAGCTGGATCATGGCGAACATCGGCATGCGGGTGAAGGACCCGGAGACGGCCAACACCGCCGGGTTCGTCTGGTTGTTCCCGCTCACGTTCCTGAGCTCGGTGTTCGTGCCGGTCGCCACGATGCCCGGGTGGCTCCAGCCGATCGCCCGCAACAACCCGGTGACCCTGGTGGCCAACCTGCTCCGCGAGCTGTCGATCATCGGTCGGCCCGCGGCCGGCACCGTGCTGCCCGTGGTGCTGTGGATCGTCGGCCTCACCGCGGTGTTCGCGCCGCTGGCGGTGAACCGCTACCGCAAGGTCTGAGCCCGGCGGACCGTGCCGGCCGCGGCCGGCACGGTCACCACGCCACGTCCTGGGCGCGGCCCATGATGCGGCGCTTCAGGAACGGTGGCACCGGGGCCGTCGCCGCGGTCAGCACCTGGTAGCGCCGGGCGGGCACCACCCGGGCCTTCCCGGCCCAGGCGCCGTCGAGCGACCCGCGCGCCACCTCCTCGGCGGTGAGCCACGCGAAGCCCGGCAGGCCCTCCTGGCCCTCCCACGCGGAGCGCTCCTGGAACTCGGTGCGGGTGAACCCGGGCAGCGACGTGGTCAGGTGCACGCCGGTGCCGCGCAGCTCCTCGTGCACCGCGTCGCCGAACGAGCACACGAACGCCTTCGTGGCGCCGTAGGTCGCGCTGCCGGGGATGGGGTACAGGCCACCGATGCTCGCCACGTTGAGCACGTGACCGGAGCCGCGGGCGACCATCGGGCCGAGCGCGGCGTGGGTGAGGCGGAGCAGGGCCAGCGCGTTCACCTGCACCTCCTGCTCCTCGCGATCGACCGACATCTCGTGGAAGGTGCCGTTCGTGCCGAACCCCGCGTTGTTCACCAGCAGGTCGATCGGACGGCCGGGGTCGTCCAGGCGGCGCTCGACGTCGTGACGGGCGACCGGGGCGCCGAGGTCCGCGGGCAGCACCTCCACCGACACGCCGTGCGCCGCGGTCAGCTCCCCCGCCAGACGCTCGAGACGCGCCGCGTCGCGCGCCACCACCACCAGGTCCGTGCCCTCGGCCGCGAGGCACCGGGCCAGCGCGTCCCCGATCCCGCTCGAGGCACCGGTGACCAGCGCGCTCCCCCACCGTCGTGTGCGCCCGTTCCCGTCCGCCATGGCCGGAAGCTACCCCGTGCCCCACAGTCCGCGGACGTGCACGCCCCCAGCGGCCCGGAACCCGTGGCGCTCGAGAAACTCCACCGCCCCGCCGGCCGCCGCCTCCCCCGCCCCGTCGTCGGGGTCGGCCAGGACCAGGCCCGCGCCGAGCTCGGCCGCTGCGCTGCACCACCGGCCCAGGACCTGTGCCCCCACCCCGAGGCCGCGCTCCGACGGCTCGACCACGAGATGGACCAGCCGGGCGACCGGACCCCGAAGCGTGACGCCGTCGGGCGGACCGAGCAGCTCGCCGACCGCGGCACCCACCAGGTCGCCGTCGGCCGCCGAGCCGTCGCGTCGGCGGGCCCCGACCACGAGCGGGCGCACCCCCGGATCGGGCACCGCCACCTCGGCGGGGCGGGGCCGGCCGAGGAGGTCGGCCACCTCGGGCGTCACGACCGAGCCGGCCCGCAGGGCCAGCTCGAGACCGCCGCGCCCCACCACGGCCGGGCCGCCGAGCGGTTCCTCCGCCACCGGAACCCACACCGGCGGCCGGTCCTCACGCGCGAGGTGTTCGAGCAGCACGACCGCGTCGACGTCCCACGCGAGCTCCACGGACCGCAGCGCGGCGAGACACGCGTCCACACGGTCGTGCTCCACCCGGGGGTCGAGGGTCACGTGGGGCACGAAGGGCCGCGGGTCCGGCCGGCCGAGGGGGTCCGCGGACAGCGCCTCGCGCAGCGCGCCGAGGGCTGGCAGGTCACCGCCGACCGCCAGGTGCACGGTGGGCGTGGCCGGGGCGAAGCTCGCTGCCGGGCCCAGCACCAGACGGAACGGCCGGGCCGGCCGCGCCGCCGCGGCGAGCAGCTCGAGGACCGCGGGCACGTCGTCGACACCGACGTTCACCGGCGGGACGAGCGTGAGGTGCGGCGGGATCCGCCGCAGCTGGCCGGAACCGACGGCCCGGCGCAGGGTGTCGACCTCGGCGGCCACCGCGGGGGGCGGCACCAGGGCGACGGCGACGCGACGTCGGGGCACGGCCGGACGTTACCGCCCGGGTGGGAACCTCAGACGGTGGCGCCGGCGACGGAGAGCCGCACCTCGGCCCGGACCAGGGCGGCCTTCGCCTCCGGGTCGTCGGGGTCGGTGCGCAGCGCCTCCTCGGCGCGGTCCTTCGCGGAACGGGCCCGGTCCGCGTCGATGGTGTCGGCGAGTTCGGCGACGTCGGACAGGATCGTCACCCGGGTGGTGCCGTCCTCCTCGGGGGGCGACACCTCCACGAATCCCTGGTGGACCGCGATGGTGACCTCGCCGCCGTCGGAGAGCTGCACCCGCACGGGGTGCGTGGCCAGCACGCCGATGAACGGCACGTGACCGGGCAGGAAGGCGATGTCGCCGGTGGTGGTCCGGCAGATGACCATCTTCGCCTCGCCCGAGTAGGCGATGCGCTCCGGGGAGACGAGCTCGACGAGCAGCGGCATCAGGCGCTCTTCTCGAGTTCCTTGGCCTTGCGCATCGCGTCCTCGGCACCGCCCACGTTGAAGAACGCCTGCTCGGGCAGGTCGTCGAGGTCGCCGTTCACGAGCATCTCGAAGGACTCCACGGTGTCCTCGACCGGGGTGAAGATGCCGGGCAGGCCGGTGAACACCTCGGCCACGAACATGGGCTGGGCCAGGAACTTCTGGATCTTCCGGGCCCGGTCCACCGTGACGCGGTCCTCCTCGGAGAGCTCGTCGATGCCGAGGATGGCGATGATGTCCTGCAGCTCCTTGTAGCGCTGCAGCATCTCCTGCACGCGGCGGGCCACGGCGTAGTGGCGCTCGCCCACCACCTCGGGGGTGAGGATCGAGGAGCTCGACGCCAGCGGGTCCACCGCCGGGTAGATGCCGAGCGAGGCGATGTCACGGCTCAGCTCGGTGGTGCCGTCGAAGTGGGTGAAGGCGGTGAACGGCGCGGGGTCGGTGTAGTCGTCCGCCGGCACGTACACGGCCTGCAGCGAGGTGATCGACCGGCCGCCGGTGGAGGTGATGCGCTCCTGCAGCTGACCCATCTCGTCCGCGAGGGTCGGCTGGTAGCCCACCGCCGCGGGCATGCGGCCCAGCAGGGTGGACACCTCGGAACCGGCCTGGGTGAAACGGAAGATGTTGTCGACGAACAGGAGCACGTCCTGGCCCTGCACGTCACGGAAGTACTCGGCCATCGTCAGCGCCGAGAGGGCGACACGGAGGCGCACGCCGGGCGGCTCGTCCATCTGGCCGAACACGAGGGCGGCCTTGTCGAGCACCGAGCCCGACTCACCGAGGGCGGTCTCGCCCATCTCGATGAAGAGGTCGGTGCCCTCACGGGTGCGCTCGCCCACACCGGCGAACACCGACACGCCACCGAACTGGGTGGCCACACGGTTGATCATCTCGGTGATGAGCACGGTCTTGCCCACACCGGCACCACCGAACAGGCCGATCTTGCCGCCCTGCAGGTACGGGGTGAGGAGGTCGATGACCTTGATGCCCGTCGGGAACATCTGGGCCTTCGGCTCGAGCGTGTCGAACGCCGGGGCCTCACGGTGGATGTCCCAGCGCTCGACGTCACCGATCGACTCCACGTCGAGCGGCTGGCCGAGCACGTTGAACACGTGGCCCAGCGTGGCGTCGCCCACGGGCACCGAGATGCCGTGACCGAGGTTGCGCACGGAGGTCCCGCGCACCAGACCGTCGGTCGGCTTCATGGCGATGGCACGCACTCGGCTGTCGCCGATCTGCTGGGCCACCTCGGCGACGACGGTGATGTCCTCGCCCTCGACGCTGATCGTGAACTCCAGCGCGGTGTTGATCTCCGGGATGGAGTCCGACGGGAACTCGACGTCCACGACGGGTCCGGCGATGGCGACGATGCGCCCGTCCTTCAGTTCGGTCTCGGTGACACTCATGATGGTTTCCTGCTCCTCGAGCTCGTGGTCAGGTGCGGTCGGGGCCGGTCGCGTGGCGACTGGCGAGATGTTGGGGGAACGGGTTGCTGTCCAGGTGAGCCGGAAGCAGCTCGGCCGGGTCGGAACGGTCGTCGGAGAGCGCCTCGGCACCGCCGATGATCTCCATGATCTCGGTGGTGATGGCGTCCTGGCGCACCTGGTTCATCTTCCGGGTGAGCTTGACGATCAGCTCCTGGGCGTTGTCGGTGGCCGACTTCATGGCCCGCTGGCGGTTCGCCAGCTCCGACGCCGCCGCGTCGAGCAGGGCGGCGAAGAGCCGGGACTCGACGTAACGGGGCAGCAGGGTCTCGAGCACCGCAGAGGCCGACGGCTCGAACTCGAAGCCGGCGGTGGCCTTCTCGTCACCGGCCTCGGCGATCGTTCCGGAGTCCTCGAGCGGCAGGAAGCGGCGGACCACCACCTCCTGGGAACCCATCGAGATGAACTTCGTGTAGACGAGGTCGATCCGGTCGCAGCCGCCGTTGATGAACAGGTCGACCACCCGGGCGGCCACGGCCACCGCGTCCTCGAAGTCGGGGTTCTCGGAGAACCCCTCGAACGAGGCCGCGAGGTCGTAGTGGCGGAACGAGAAGTAGCCCTTGGCCTTCCGACCCACGGTGACGAGGGCGAACTCCCTGCCCTCCGACCTGGCCGCCTGCACCTCTCGCTCCGCGGTCTTGATCACGTTCGAGTTGTAGGCACCGGCGAGGCCGCGGTCGGCCGCGAGGACCACCACACCCACCTTGCGGATCTCCTCGACCGGGCGCAGCAGCGGATGGTCCACCTCGGCACCCGCGGCGGACAGGTCCTGGATGACCTGGGTGATGTGCTCGGCGTAGGGCCGCGCCTCGTTCGCCCGCTGCTGGGCCTTCACGACACGCGTGGCGGCGATGAGCTCCATGGCGCGCGTGATCTTCTTGGTGTTCTGGACGCTTCCGATCCTCCGGCGGAGGATCCGTTCCTGTGCACCCGGCATGCGTGCTCCCTACGACCCGTCCGTGCGTCCGTCAGGCCCCGTCACCGTCACGGGTCACGTCCTCCTCGGGGAGGTGGACGTCGGACCGCGCGATGGTGGCGTCGGCATCGCCCTGTGCCTCCGGCGCCGGCGCGTCGCCGCCGGTGGAGGTGGGCACGAACTGCTCGGCGAAGGCCTTGATGGCGCCTTCGAAGGCGTCCTCGTCGGCGATCTTGCCCGTGTCCTTGATGTCGCTCAGCAGGCCGCCGTGGCGGGTGCGGAACCACTCGAGCAGGCCGGCCTGGAACGAGGCGACGTCCTCGATGCCGATGTCGTCGAGGTAGCCGCGGGTGCCGGCGTAGATCACCACGCACTGCTCCTCCACCGGCATCGGGGAGTTGATGCCCTGCTTGAGGAGTTCGGTCAGGCGGTAGCCACGCTCGAGCTGGGCCTTCGACACGGCGTCGAGGTCGGAACCGAAGGCCGCGAAGGCCTCGAGCTCACGGAACTGCTGCAGGTCGGACTTCAGCGTGCCCACCGCGGTCTTCATGGCCTTGATCTGGGCGGCGGAGCCCACGCGGGACACCGAGATGCCCACGTCCACCGCAGGCCGCACGCCGGACTTGAAGAGGTCGTCCTGCAGGAAGATCTGGCCGTCGGTGATCGAGATCACGTTGGTGGGGATGTAGGCCGACACGTCGCCGGCCTTGGTCTCGATGACCGGCAGGGCGGTCAGCGAGCCGGCGCCGCGCTCGTCGGAGAGCTTGGCGGCCCGCTCGAGCAGCCGGGAGTGCAGGTAGAACACGTCGCCCGGGTAGGCCTCGCGCCCCGGCGGGCGGCGCAGCAGCAGCGACACCTGGCGGTAGGCCTCGGCCTGCTTCGACAGGTCGTCGTACACCACGAGGGCGGCCTCGCCGTTCTCCATCCAGTGCTGGCCCATGGCGCAGCCGGCGTAGGGGGCGAGGTACTTGAACGGTGCCGGGTCGGAGGCGGGGGCGACCACCACGACCGTGTACTCGAGGGCGCCGCGCTCAGCGAGGGTGGCCACCGTCTGGGCAACGGTCGAGGCCTTCTGACCGATCGCCACGTAGATGCACTTCACGCCCAGGCCGCGCTGGTTCAGGATCGTGTCGATCGCGATCGTGGTCTTGCCGGTCTTGCGGTCACCGATGATGAGCTCGCGCTGGCCCCGGCCGACAGGGATGAGCGAGTCGATCGCCTTGATGCCGGTCTGCATCGGCTCGCCCACGGGCTGGCGGCCCATGATGCCGGGCGCCTGGATCTCCATGCGGCGGGGCTCGACGTTGCTGAGCGGGCCCTTGCCGTCGATCGGCTCGCCGAGGGTGTTCACCACTCGGCCGAGCACGCCGTCACCGACGGGGACGGAGAGGATCTGGCCGGTGGCCCGGACCGTCTGGCCCTCCTCCACGGTGTCGACCTCGCCGAGCACCACGGCGCCGATCGAGTCCTCGTCGAGGTTGAGCGCCAGGCCGAGCAGGCCGGACTCGAACTCGAGCAACTCGTTCACCGCGGCGTCGGGCAGGCCGGAGACACGGGCGATGCCGTCGCCCACCTCCACCACGCGGCCGACCTGGGTCAGCTCGACGTCGGGGGTGAAGCCGTCGAGGTTCTTCTTGATGGCGGCCGTGATGTCGGCGGTGTTGATGGTGAGCTCAGCCATGGTGCGTGGTTCCTGTGGTCCTGGTGAGGGTGTGGACGGGTTCGGGTGACGCGGGGTGCCGCGTCAGAAGGCCTCTCGGAGCTGGTTCAGACGGGTGCGGACCGAGCCGTCGAGCACGGAGTCGCCGATGGTGGTGACGATCCCGCCCATCACGGTGGGGTCCACGATGTTGCGCACGGTGATCGCGCGGTTGGTGCGGGCCGAGAGCGCCTCGGTGAGCTGGCGCAGCTGCTCGTCGGAGAGCGCCACGGCGCTGCGGACCTCGGCGACGGTCTCACCGGCCGAGGCGGCGGAGCGCTGCACGAGCTGCTCGGCGATCTGGGGCAGGTCCGTGATGCGGCCGGCGGACACCAGCAGCGACACGAACGACACCGTGGTGCGCGTGGCCCGCCCGTCGAGGAGGTCCTCCACGATCTGGGCCCGCCGCTCCACGGGGAGGTGGGGGTCGGTCAGGGTGGACCGGAGCTCGTCGTTGGTCTCCAGCACGCGGCCGAGGCGGAACAGCTCGTCCTGGACCTCGGACAGGTTGCCCTCGGCCGCGGCGATGCCCAGTGCGGCGTCGGCGTAGGCGTTGACTCGGTTGTCGCTCATTGGGTGTCTCGCTCGTCAGGTCTCGTGCCGGCGGTCAGTTCTGGCTGCCGACCTGGCGGATGTAGTCGTCGATCAGGCGCTGCTGGGTGCCGTCGTCGAGGCTCTCGGCCACGACCTCCTCGGTGGCGCCGAGCGCCAGGCGGGAGAGCTCGCCGGAGAGGTCGGCCTGGGCCTGGTTCCGGGTGACGGTCAGGTCGACCGCGGCCCGCTCCCGCAGCTGCGCGATGTCGCCGTCGACGCGGGAGGCGATGTCGCCGCGCAGCCGGTCGGCGGACTGCCGGGCCTCTTCGATGATGCGGGCGGCCTCGGCGTCGGAGTCGGCCAGCGCGGCCTTGATCCGGTCCCGCTCGGCCTCCGCCGCGGTGCGGGCGTCCTCGGCCTCGGACAGCTCGCCGGCGATCCGATCCGTACGGCCCTTCAGCCCCTCGGCGACGGGCTTGCGGGCGAACTTCCAGAGGAGGACGGCGACGATGAGGAAGGCCAGGGTGCCCCAGATGACCTCGTTGAAGTCGCCGGGCAGCCACTTGCTGTTGGGGGCCTCGGAGGCGAGGAGGGTGAGCGCGTTCATGCTGTGGTGCTCCTGGTCAGCGCCCGCCGGCGCGGTTCACGTAGTCGTCGACGGTGGACCGGTGACGCTCGGCGTCGACCGGCGCCTGCACCACCTTCGAGGCCGCGGTCACCGCGAGGTCGGTGACGTCACCGCGGATGCGGCCGAGGGCGTCGGCCCGGGCCTGCTCCAGCTCGGCCATCGAGGCCTGGCGTTCGGCCGCGATCTCGGTCTCGACCGCGGCCACCTGGCGGCCCCGCTCGGCCTCGGCCTCGGCGCGGGCCTCCTCGACGATCCGTGCGGCCTCGGCTCGGGCCTCGGCCAGGGTCGCCTCGTAGTCGCGGCGCACCTGCTCGGCCGCCTCCTCGGCGGCCGCGGCGGCCTCACGGTCGGCCTGCACCTTCTGCTCCCGCTCGGCCCGGACCCGCAGCAGCGGGGGCAGGCACACGTAGCGCATCAGGATCCAGAGCAGGAAGAAGAACGTCGCGCCCCAGATGATCTCCCCGATCGTGTCGGGGACCACCGGGTTGACGGTCGCCTTCTCACCGCCCTCGGCGGCCAGCAGACTCACCAGAGCCAGCATGGGTTACTCCTCGGTCCTCCGCCCGTGGGCGGGGTCTCGGTCGACGGGTTGGGTCAGACCGGGCGGCCACGTGCCACCCGGAGCATGGACGGGCCGGGGCCCGCCGTTCGTCGGATCAGACGAACTTCAGGAGGATGAAGACCACGAAGCCGATCAGGGCGAGCGCCTCGGTGAAGGCGATGCCCAGGAACATGGTGGTCTGCACCTGGCCGGCGGACTCGGGCTGGCGGGCCATGGCCTGGACGGCCTGGCCGACCAGGTAACCGATGCCGATGCCCGGGCCGATGGCGGCAAGGCCGTAGGCGAAGCCCGCCGAGGAGGCGCCGGCGGCCGACTTGGCCTCGTCGCCGGTGAGACCGGCGGTGTCACCGGCCTGGGTGATCGCGTGGGCGACGGCGTTGGACAGTGCGCTCATTGGATTGTGGTTCTCCTGTTCAGTGGCGGCCGGGTGGCCATCCATGTGGTCAGGTCGGGCGCCGCCGGCGGATCCGGCGACGGCGATCTCGTGGGTCAGTGGGAGGGGTGCAGGGCCCCGCCGATGTAGACGGCGGTCAGCAGGCTGAAGATGAACGCCTGCAGGAACGCCACCATGAACTCGAAGCCGGTGAAGGCCACCAGCATCGGGAACGACAGCACCAGCACGCCGGCCAGGATGCTGGCCGACCAGAGGGTGATGCACAGCACCGAGAACGTCACCAGCAGGATGTGGCCGGCGAGCATGTTGGCGAAGAGTCGGACGGCCAGGGAGAAGGGCCGGATGATGAAGGTCGAGAGCAGCTCGATCGGCGTGACCAGCAGGTAGAGCGCCTTCGGCACGCCCGGCGGGAACAGGGCCTCCTTGAAGTAGCCCAGGCCGTGGTGCTTCACGCCGACGCCGATGAACATCGCCCAGGCCACGAGGGCCAGCACCAGCGGGTTCGCCATGCGGGCGTTGGCCGGCATGTGGGCGGTGGGGATCACCTCGAAGAGGTTGCCGATCCAGATGAAGAAGAACATCGAGAGCAGCATCGGCAGGTAGCGCATGCCGTCGGGCCCGATGGCCGGCAGCACCACCTGCTTCTCCACGAAGTCGATGGAGGTCTCGAGCGTGTTCTGCAGGCCGGTCGGGACCAGCTTCGCCTTGCGGCCGGCGATCAGGAAGAGGACCACCGGCACGATCATCGCGATGAACGAGATGAAGGCGATCTTGTTGAACTCGAGCAGCGTTCCCTCGAAGAACCACGCGGGCCACTTGACGAGGTTCTCCACCGGCGGGAACTGCAGGCCGCCACCGCCGCCCTCCGCGGCGAACAGGGTGGTCGAGATCAGGTCGGGCATCGACGAGCTCCTTTACGGCGCGGTCGACGACGACGTCGTGGACGTGTCGTCGGTGGCGCGGGTGGGCAGGTGCGGATTCGGGGTGGGAGCGGGCTTCAGGCCGGGGAAGGCCAGGGTGGCCGACACCTTGCGGAGCTCCCAGAACAACAGGGCGAGGTGGGTGATGATGATCGTGAGGCCGAGCGGCACGAGCGACACCCACGAGGCGTTCCGCACGGCGAGGACGGCCACCATGATCAGGCCGAGCCGCAGCAGGAAGCCGAACAGCGCGGCAGCGCCCATGGCGGCGGCACCGATCCGGCCGGTGACCGCGAGCATCCAGCCGGCGAGCAGGAAGTTCACCACCACGATGGCGAGGCCGTAGAGGGTGGACCACACGCCGTCCATGCCCCAGAAGCCGTAGGCCACCACCAGGCAGACCGGCAGGATCCACACGGCCTTGCGGGCGATGTCGAACGCCACGGCCATCGCGGGGCTCGGCCCCTCGATGCGCACGCCGAGCGGCTGGTCCTGGGGCTGGCTCACGACCGGTCCCCCTCGGACTCGATCGTCGCGGCGCGTGCCCGGGCGGGCCGGGTTGCGTTCTCCCGGAGGCGGGCCATCGCGTGGCCGTAGGAGTAGTACACCGTGAGCCCGGCGCCGATCGTGCCCATCACGGCGAGCACGATGGTGAAGACGGGCAGGGTGCCGAAGGTGTGGTCGAGCCACAGCCCGATGAGGGCCATCAGCACCGGGGCGAACGCGAGCTCGAAGGAGGCCGAGCTCCGATGGAGCGAACGGGTCATCTCCTCGGTGGCCACAGCGCTCCGCGAGGGGGTGCGGCGATGGGGGTCGGCCTGGTGCTCGGTCATCGGTCGAAGGGTGTTTCCGGGAGGCGGGGCGGCGACCGGACGGCGGCCACCACGCGCTTGTGAAACCTTTCGCAAACTAGTGAGCCGGTTCCCCGCCCGCAAATCCGAGAACGGCCCGAGCGCGCCCCCGCGGCCGCCGCGCCCGACCGGGGCTCAGCCCTGCGGGTAGGGCGGCGGGGTCGTCCCGCCGGCGGCGGTGGCCGGGGCGATGGCCGGGGCGGTGGCCGGTGTGGTGGCAGCGGCGGCCGGCGCCGCGGGCTCCAGACCGGCGGCGCGCTCGATCGCGGCCACGAGGCGGTCCGTACCCGAGCGCTGCTCGTAGGTCAGGCGGATGAGCCAGAAGCGGAGGTAGCGGGCGAGCGAGTACCGGACGAAGAGCGCGGCCCCGACGATGATCAGCGCGATGCCGAGGAACGAGCCCTGGGCCATGTAGGCGCGCTGGTCGGCGGGTGAACCGCCATTCGCGCCGACCTGGATCGCCCCGACGACGGCGAGCACGACGCCCACCACCATGAGGAGCACGCCCAGGATGAGGAACCACTTCTCCCCCGCGCCGGAGCCGCCCTTCAGCTTCATGTCGCCGATGTCGCTGCGGAACTGCTCGATGCGGTCCTCGCTGCCGGGACCCTGGGGGTTGACGCTCTGGTCGCTCACGATCCTGTCTCCACTCGTCGATTGCGTCGCTCAGCCGCCGAGGTAGGCGGCCGACAGCTCCTGCTCCACCGCCGACGGGTCACCCACCCGCCGGATCTGGCCGTTCACCATGATGGCCGCCACGTCGGCCACGCCGAGCACCGTCCGGGCGAACTGCTCCACCACGAGGATGGACGTGCCGCTCCGGGCGATCTGGCCGACGATCCCGTACAGCTCCTCGACCACCAGGGGTGCGAGTCCCATGGAGAGCTCGTCGAGGAGCAGGACGGCCGGGTCGACCGCCAGGCCGCGGGCCATGGCGAGCATCTGCTGCTCACCGCCCGACAGCGTGCCCGCCACCTGGTTCCGGCGCTCCTTCAGGCGCGGGAACCGCTCGTAGGCCACGGCCTCCACGTGGGACAGCGACACGCGCGCATAGGTCGCCATGACGAGGTTCTCCCGCACGGTGAGGTTGGGGAAGATGCCCTTGCCCTCGGGGATCGTCGTGAGGCCGCGGCGCGCCAGCTCCTCGGGACCCGCGCCGGTGACGTCGCGGCCGGCCACGAGCACCGAGCCGGCCGTGGGGGCCATCAGCCCGGAGGCGACGGCGAGGGTGGTCGTCTTGCCCGCGCCGTTGGGCCCGAGCAACGCCACGACCGACGCGCGGGGCACCGTGATGTCGACGCCGTGCAGGACCTCGATGGTCCCGTACGCGGCGCGCACGCCACGGAGCTCGAGGAGCGGCTCGTCGACGGCGCTCACGGGTGCGCTCCGTCGGAACCGCCGGCGGCCACCGCCACCTCGGCCGCCTCCGCCTCCACCGAGCCGCCGAGGTAGGCGGCGAGCACGGCCTCGTTGGAGCGGATCTCGGCCGGCGGACCCTGGGCGATGATCTGGCCGAAGTCGAGCACCGACAGCTCCGAGCACACCCGCATGACGAGGGAGATGTCGTGCTCGACCAACAGGATCGCGAGGCCCGCCGTGGCGAGGTCCTGGAGCAGGGTGCCGAAGGCCACCGTCTCGTTGTCGTCGAGGCCGGACGCTGGCTCGTCGAGCAGCAGCACGCGGGGCCGGGCGGCGAGGGCCCGCCCGAGCTCCACCAGCCGGGCCTGGCCGGTGGGCAGCGACCCGACCGGGGCCTCGGCCACCGCGGTGAGCCCCAGCCGGTCGAGGATCAGCTCCACCTCCGCGGCGGGTGCCGGCTCGCCGTCGGGAGCGAGGAACTGCGGGGCCGCGTCGGTGCGCCGCGACCAGCTGCGCCGGATCTCGAGGCCGACCTGGACGTTGTCGCGCACGCTCAGCGACGAGAAGACCTCGAGGCGCTGGAAGGTGCGGCCGACCCCGTGGCGCGCCCGCTGGTGGGTGCTCATCCGGGAGATGTCCCGGTCGCCCAGGCGGACCCGGCCGGACGTGGGCGTGATCACGCCGCAGATGGCGTTGAAGGTGGTGGTCTTGCCCGCGCCGTTCGGACCGATCAGGCCGCTGATGCGCCCGCCGGGCACCTCGAGGTCGACCGAGCTGACCGCCAGGTGGCCACCGAAGCGGACCGTGAGGCCCTCGACCGAGAGGACCGCGGTCATGACCGGTCACCGGCCGGGGCCGCCGACGCGAGCGCGGCCTCGACGACCGGGTCAGGTCCCGCCAGGTCGAACTCGTCCTCGGTGATGCCGATCGCACGGGCCGCGTCGTGGGCGTCGGAGCGCGACAGCGGCCGGTCCACGCCGACCAGGTCCGGAGAGGGTGCCGGGGCCCGCTGCAGCTGCTCCGGCAGGACGCCGAGCACCCCGATCGCCACCCGGACCGTGAGGAACACGAGGACGAGCATCAGGAGGAACCGGAACCCGTTCGAGGCGACCACGTCGGCCCACGGCACCACCGCCGCCACCACCAGGACGAGGCCCAGCCACAGCGCGGTGGCCACCCGGCGACCCGGGAGGGCGGCGCCGTCGCCCGTGGGGGCGAAGAGCAGCGGCATCAGCGGCACGGCGGCCACGACGAACACCAGGAGGGCGAACACGAACGACCACTTGGTGATCGCGCCGGTGCGCGCCAGCACCCACAGCAGGACCAACCCGAACGCGGTGGCCACCAGCGACGGCGGCGACGCGCCGACCGCCCGGTAGCCGGCGGCCATCTGGGGTGCGGCACCGTCGGGCTCGCGGCCCAACGAGATGCCCATGGTGCCGGGGGCGAAGGCGAGCACGTCGCCGACCGGGAGCGACACGAAGCGGAACACGCCGATCGCGTTGGCCGCGAAGAACGTGGCGGCGATCGGGATGGCGCCGAGCAGGATGCCGCCCACGAACGCGCCCGCCACCGACCCGATGCCGCCCACGACGGCCAGCATCGTGACCGGCAGCGAGTTCGGGAGCGAGAACTCGTCCGGGTTGAAGGTACGACCGGCGAGGGCCCCGCCCACGCCGGCGATGGCCGCCGAGAGCGCGAACACGCCGACCTTGGTGGCCGTGAGGTTGAGCCCGAGGGTGGCGCAGGCGACGGGTGAGTCCTTCATGGCCGTCAACCGGCGGCCCAGCGAGCTGCGCCGGATGAGCACGATCAGGTTGGCCATCACGGCGAAGGCCACCGCGAACACGAGGAGCTGGCGGAAGTCGTTCGTGACCTCGAACGGCCCGATCTTCAGCGGCGGCACCTGCAGCGAGCCGCCGGGGATGATCTCCTGCTGGTTGAACACCATCGCCGTGCAGAAGAGCGCGAACGCCGCGGTGGCGAGGGCGAGGTAGATGCCGGAGAGGCGAAGGGCCGGCAGCGCGACCACCGCGCCCACCACGGCGCACACCAGGATCGAGATCGCCACCCCGACCGGCGAGCCGGTGGCGCCCCAGGTGGCCATCGAGAGGGCGCCGATGCCCACGAACGTCATCTGGGCGAGCGAGATCTGGCCGGCGTAGCCGGTGAGCGGCACCAACGAGAGCGTGATCAGCGCGAACCCCACGCCCTTGGTCACGAGGCTCAGGTCGGACGCCGACATCAGCGTGCCGAGTGCGGCGGACACCACGACGAGGGCCAGGCCGCCGACGACCGCGGTCCGCTGCGAGGGCACCCGCATCGGCGACCGGGGTCGCGCCACACCGTGGGCCCGGAGGCGGGCCTCCGGCTGCAGCATGATCACGACGAACAACATGATCGCCGGGAGTGCGGCGGGCAGGTTCTGGAGGCTGATCGGGCCGATGGCGGCGGTCTGGCTCACGTAGCCGGTGGCGTACGACTGCGCGAGGCCGAGGATGACCGCGCCGAGGAACGCCCCGGGCAGGCTGCGCAGACGACCGACCACCGCGACCGCGTAGGTGTTGACCACGAGGAGGGTCAGGGTGACGGCGCTCAGGGTCTGCTCGGGGGCGATCAGCACGCCCGACACGGCGGCCAGTCCGGCACCCAGGCCCCAGGCGAGCATCGCGGTGCGGCCCGGGCGACCACCGTTGAGCTGCAGGAGGCTCCGGTCGTCGACCACCGCGCGCATGGCGATGCCCAGGCGGGTGCGGGTGAACAGCAGGCGCAGGCCCAGCGCCACGGCCACCGCGATCGCCATCGTGAGCAGGCGTGACCACGCCACGCGCACACCGGCGAGCTCCACGAAGCGTCCCTCGAAGAACGGCGGGACCGGCCGGGCGATGTCCTGGGGCCAGACCACGGTGGCCAGGCCCAGCAACGCCACCATCAGGCTGACGGTGACGACGATCTTCACCACTTCGGACGCGCCCTCGATCCCGCGCATGATGGTGCGCTCCACGAGGGCCCCGAACAGGGGCGCGGCCACGAACACCACCACGATGACCGACAGCCACAGTGGCCAGCCCCAGGCCACGCTCACCTGCCAGAACAGGAACGCGGCGAGCATCCCGAAGGCACCGTGGGCGAAGTTGAAGATGCCCGAGGTGGTGTACGTGACCACCAGGCCGGAGGCTGCGACGGCGTAGATGGCCGCCGTCGACAGCCCGGCGACGGTGAAGATCAGGAACTTGTCCACGTGGGTGCGCCGGTGGTGCCCGTGGGGCCCGGGCTCAGAGCGGCGGTCGGCTGGGGTCGACGGCTCCCTGGGCGCCGAGGTCCTCGGTCACGGTGGCGATCCCGTCGGGGATGCAGTGGAACCCGTCACCGGTGTCGTCCGTGCCGCCGATCTCCGGGTACTTGCGCTCGAAGGTCCCGTTCACGGCCACCATCCAGAGCCCGCAGGTGGCCGGGTCGGTCACGCCGGGGTTCGTGGGGGCGTGCAGCCCGCCGCCGGTCCAGTCCTTCTGCGCCGCGGCCTGGGACAGCACGCACTGGCGGGTCACGGTGTTGCCGTTCTTCGCCGCGCACTCCTTGACCGCCGTGGCGAACAGCAGCCACGCCGAGGTGCTCTGGCCGCCGAGGGAGGCCTCCTTGCCGTCCGGCACGTACTTCTTCAGGTTCGCCTGGTACTGCTGGATCGCCGGCCACTTGGCCGCCTCCTCGAACGGGTGGAACGAGGTGCGGGCGAGCACGCCCTCGGCACCCTGGTTGCCGGCGGAGAAGAGCAGCGGGTCGTAGATGTTCGTCTGGTTGATGATCGTGCCCTTCCACCCCTGGTCCTTCAGGGCCTTGAAGAGGTTGGCGGCGTTGGTCGGCTCACCGATCCAGTAGAGCGAGGTGGCGCCGGAGTCCTTCACCTTCTGGGCGAGCGGCGTCCAGTCCTGCAGGCCGGCCACGGGGTAGCTGATGGCCGGGAGCTGCTCGATCCCGCCCACCTTCTGGACCCCGGCGTCGTACTGCTTCTTCACCACCAGCAACGAGGGCAGGTCGCCGTAGACCACCACGTTCTTCTTCATGTCCTCCGGCGCCACGGTCTTGGCGTCGGTGATCCACTGCGTGGCGACCTTGTTCGGCGGGTTGGGGACCGGCTGGACCTGACCGTTCGACAGGCCCTTCTGGACCGACACCGCGAAGCCGGGGATGTCGATCAGCTTGCACTTGTGGAAGTCGGTGCCCTCCTTGCCGGAGAACTCGAGCTGGTCCTGGGTGAAGGCACCGCCGACCATGGCGAAGGCGTCGTTGCAGGCCTTGGCCATCGCGGACTCGACCTCGAACAGCTTGCCGTCCATGTCGATCAGGTTGACCTTGAGCCCGTCGATGCCGCCCTGCTCGTTGCACCAGGCGGCGAAGCTCTGCGACGCGTCCCACAGCTCCTTGTTGAGGCCGGGGCGGATGGTCGAGCCCTTGTCGCTCGCCACACCGATGTTGAGCTCGGTGGTCGACGAACCCTCACCGGACTGCAGCTTGGCCTCGCCCTTGCCGCAGACGTCCTTGAGGCTGCCGAAGCTGCCGGCGGAGGTCGCCGCGGCCACGGTGGTGGAGGAACCGCCGCCCTCCTCCTCGCCCTTCGAGGACGAGTCGCCGGAGGCGCCGCAGGCCGAGACGAGCAGACCCGTCGCGGCCAACAGGATGAGCAGTCGTCGCTTCATGGATCCCCCTGGTTCCGTCGGCGGGGCCCTCGATGAGGGACCGCCCGATGAATGGCGTGTTTCTAGCAGAACAACGACGCACGGGAACGGCGCCCGGTGCGGTCGGCGGCGAAAATCTGACAGAGTGTCAGAAACCTCGTCAACCACCTCACGCAGGAGTTCCGATGGACCTGTTGTTCCGCGACGTCACCCTCGTCGACGGCACCGGCGCCCCGGCGCGACCGGCCGACGTGGCCGTGACCGACGGTCGCGTCATGGCGGTGGCGGCGGCCGGCACGCTCGACCCGGCCGGCGCGGAGGTGGTGGACGGCACCAGCCTGGTGCTGACCCCGGGGTTCGTGGACCCGCACACGCACTACGACGCGCAGCTGTTCTGGGATCCGTCGGCCACGCCGTCGAGCCTGCACGGCGTCACCACCGTCATCGCCGGCAACTGCGGGTTCACGCTCGCGCCGCTGGCCCCCGGCGACGGCGACTACGTGCGCCGGATGATGGCGAAGGTGGAGGGCATGCCGCTCGTGGCGCTCGAGAACGGCATCGAGTGGGACTGGACCTCGTTCGCCGAGTACCTCGGCCGGCTCGAGGGCAACCTGGGCGTGAACGCCGCGTTCCTGGTGGGCCACTGCGCGATCCGCCGGATGGTGATGGGCCCCCGTGCCACCACCGACGACGCCACCCCCGAGGACCTCGCCGCGATGAAGGAGCTCCTCGCGGCGTCGATCCGGGCGGGCGGCATGGGCTTCTCCACGACGCGGGCCCGCACACACTCCGACGGCGACGGCGTACCGGTCGCCTCGCGCCGGGCCACCGAGGAGGAGCTGCTCGAGCTCGCCGGTGTGGTGGCCGAGCACGAGGGCACCACCCTCGAGTTCGCCTCCGACGGCTGCCTCGACGGCTTCGACGACGAGGAGGTGGACTTCATGATCCGCTTCTCGCGGGCCGGCCGGCGGCCGCTGAACTGGAACGTGCTGACCGTCGACTCCCACGCGCCGGAGCGCTACCGCAACCAGCTCGCGGCGATGGACCGCTGCGCCGAGGAGGGCGCCCGCGTCGTGGCCCTCACCATGCCCGTGATCGTGGGCATGAACATGAGCTTCCTGAATTACTGCGCGCTGAACATGATGCCGGACTGGGGACCGATCCTCGGGCTGCCGATTCCCGAGCGGATGGAGCGCCTGGCCGACCCCGCGACTCGTCGGTTCATGCAGGAGCGGGCCGCCTCGCCCGACGCCGGGGTGTTCGCCCGGCTCACCGGCTGGGACACCTACGTCATCGGCGACACGTTCTCCGGGGCGAACGAGGGCCTCACCGGCCGGCGCGTGGCCGACATCGCGGCCGAGCGCGGCGACGCGAACCCGTTCGACACCCTGCTCGACATCGTGCTCGAGGACGAGCTGCGCACCGTGCTGTGGCCGGGGGCCACCGATGCCGACGCCGAGTCGTGGGAGCTGCGCCGCCAGGCCTGGCAGCACCCGTCGGTGATGCTCGGCGGCTCCGACGCCGGCGCGCACCTCGACCGCATGCAGGGGGCCAACTACCCCACGCGCTTCATCGCCGACTGCCTGCGCGGCCGGCACCTGACCACCCTCGAGGACGCGGTCCGGATGCTCACCTCGGTGCCCGCCGAGCTGTTCGGCCTGCGCGACCGCGGCGTCGTGCGCGAGGGGTCCCACGCGGACCTCGTCCTCTTCGACCCGGACACGGTCGACTCGGAGCTGCTGCGGATGGTCGACGACCTGCCCGGCGGCACCGAACGCCTCTACGCCGGTTCCGTCGGCGTGCGCGGGGTGTGGGTGGGGGGCACCCAGGTGGTGCGCGACGGCCTGGCCACGGGATCCCGGCCCGGCAACGTGCTCCGCTCGGGTGTCGACACCGACACCGTCGCCGTCTGACCCGCGCCGGTTCAGACCGCGGCAGGTTCCCCGTCGTCGCTCGGATCCCGCTCCACCGGCCCGGCCGGGCGACCCCGGCGCCACCGCGGGGCCAGCAGCGTGAACAGCAGCAGCGCGAGCGCGGCCAGTCCCAGCGGCACGATCCCGTTGCCCCGGCTCGTGTAGACGGGGATCAGCACGAAGCCCGAGAGCAAGGCGGTCCACGCCCAGAGGATCACCACCGTGCGCCGGTGACCGTGACCCATCTCCATGAGCCGGTGGTGCAGGTGCTGCTTGTCCGCCGTGGCCACCCCCGTGCGCCGGCTCGCCCGTCGCACGATCGCGAGCAGGGTGTCGAGCAGCGGCACACCGAGGATGAGCAGCGGGATCACCAGCGGGGCGAAGAAGAACCAGGCCTGGCCGGAGAACGGGTCGTCGGACTGGCCGCCGACGGCCATCGTGGACGCCGCGAGCAGCACGCCGAGCATGAGCGCACCGCTGTCGCCCATGAAGATGCTGGCCGGGTTGAAGTTGAACGGCAGGAACCCGAGGCAGGCCCCGGCGGTCACCACCGCGATCAGCGGGCCGACGTTCGAGGCGTCGAGGACCCCCACCTCCAGCAGGCGCCAGCCGTAGAGGAAGAAGGCGCCCGAGGCGATGGCCACGATGCCGGCCGCGAGGCCGTCGAGCCCGTCGATGAGGTTCACCGCGTTGGCCATGCCCACGACCCAGAGCACCGAGATCAGCGCGGAGAGGTCCGGTGGAAGGACGGTGAAGCCGAGGAACGGGACCCGGAAGTAGATGATCGTGACCCCCACCAGGGTCAGGATGCTGCCGGCGAGCACCGTGCCGGCGAGCTTGGCCGGGGCCGAGACGTCCCGGAGGTCGTCGATCAGGCCGACGAGCCACATGACCACTGCGGCCGCGGCGACGCCCAGCACGTTGATCGGCGCGCTGAAGGTGGGCCGGAGTTCCGGCAGGAGGGACGCCGCCACCAGGCCGGCGAGCACGCCGAGGAGGAGCGCGGAGCCGCCCAGGACCGGGGTGGGAGCGGCGTGCACCGTTCGGTCACCGGGCGCCGCCATGGCGCCCACGCGACGTGAGAGGGCCCGCAACGGCGGCACGGCGATCGCCGTGGTGAGGACCGAGACCGCCAGCACGATCAGGTACGGGCGCACGGGCCGAGGCTAGCCCGTGACTCCCGAGGTGCCGGACTCCGGCACGCACCTCACGATTCCGCCAAGATCCGGTGAACCGCACGCGAACGGGGGTGCCTGCGGTTGACGCCCGGGCCCACGAGTCGGTACACAAGGGGCAGGCCCGCTGACCATGGTTCGGTGTGCGGGCCGAGCTGAGGGAGAGACGGCATGTCGGCGGAAGGCGCGGCTGTGCCACGGTCCGCGACACGCGGCGTGGCCACGGTCTGGGAGGAGAGCACGCACCGCGGGTCCCCCGATCCGGGCGTCGGCCCCGGTCACTCCGAGGGGACGACCCCCGACTGGGAGCCCGGGCCGCCACCGTTGGCGCCCGGCCGGCGGGCGAAGGCAGCCCTGGTCATCGCCGATCTCATCGCCACCGTGGCGGGGCTGGCCGTGGCCACACAGCTGTACCTACTGATCACGGGCCGCACGCCCCTGGGCGTGTTCCCCACCGCCGCCCTCGCCCTCCCGGTGTGGCCCGTCGTCTACGCCCACCAGTCGCTCTACCAGGCCCGTCGGGTGGCGTCGCGGCTCGAGGAGTTCCGCCGGCTCGTCAACGCCTGCCTCGCGGGGGCCCTGCTCACCGCCGGCCTCGCGTTCGTCCTGCGCGACCCGCTCTCGCGCGGCTGGCTCGCCCTCGCCCTCGTGTGCGTGCTGGCGACCGTCGCCGTGGAGCGCGAGGGGGCCCGGCGCATCTTCCAGCGACGCCGCGCCCGGGGCCACCTCGTGCGCCGGGTGCTCGTGGTGGGCAGCAACGACGAGGCCCGAGAGGTGGCGGAGTCGCTGGCCGAGGTGCCGGCCCTCGGCTACGACGTCGTGGGGTTCGTGGCCACCAAGCCCGAGGGTCAGGTGATCGACCTCCGCTCCGGCCGGCCCCTGGGCCCGTGCATCGGCGATCCCTCCGATGTGGTCGACCTCGTGCGAATGGCCGGCGCCAACGGGGTGATCGTGGCCACCACGGAGACCGACCAGCACTCGGCGAACCGGCTCGTCCGCGACCTCACCCGTGAGGGCGTCTACGTGGAGATGACCGCTGCGCTGCGCGACATCGCCCCGGGGCGGATCAGCGTGCGCCCGCTCGGGCGCTACCCGGTGCTCTGCATCGAGCCGGTCGCCGCGGTCAGCTGGCGGGCCAGCGCGAAGCGGGTCTTCGACGTCGTGGTCGCCGCCACCCTGCTGGTGCTCACCTCGCCGGTCCTCGTCGCCGCGGCGGTGGCCGTGCGCGTGGGTTCCGGACGCGGCGTGCTGTTCCGCCAGAAGCGGGTGGGGCGTGACGGCCGGAAGTTCACGCTGCTCAAGTTCCGCACCATGGTGCCCGACGCCGAGCAGATGCTCGGAGAGCTGCAGGGCCGCAACGAAGCCGCGGGCCCGATGTTCAAGATGGCCGACGATCCGAGGGTCACCGGTGTGGGACGGGTTCTGCGGAAGTTCTCGATCGACGAGCTGCCCCAGCTCTGGAACGTGGTCCGTGGCGACATGAGCCTGGTCGGACCCCGACCGGCGCTGCCGGAGGAGGCCGCCCAGTGGGACGACGCCCTGCGCGAGCGTCTGCGGGTGCGGCCCGGCATCACCGGCATGTGGCAGGTGAGCGGGCGGTACACCTCCTCGCTGGAGACCTACGCCCGGCTCGACCTGTTCTACGTCGACAACTGGTCGATGGTCGCCGACCTCGCGATTCTGGCCAAGACCGTGCCGGTGGTGCTGCTGCACCGCGGCGCCGCCTGAGCCGGCCGGCCCCGCAGGCCGCCGCCGTCGTTCAGGAGTAGGCGGGGAACTTCTCGCAGAGGGTGCGCACGTCGGAGCGCACCGCCGCGAGCTCGGCGTCGTCGGACGGATTCCGCAGGACCCGGGCCATGAACTCGGCGATCCGGGCCATCTCCGGCTCGCGCATCCCCTGCGTGGTGACACTCGGCGTGCCCACCCGCAGGCCGGAGGTGACGAACGGCGAGCGCGGGTCGTCGGGCACGGTGTTCTTGTTGAGGGTGATCCCGGCCGCGTCGAGCGCGATCTGCGCCTCCTTGCCGGTGAGCTCCTCGGAGAAGGACCGCAGGTCCATCAGGAGCAGGTGGTTGTCGGTGCCACCGGAGACCAACCGGAAACCGTGACCGGCGAGCGCCTCGGCGAGCGCGGCGGCGTTCGACACGATCGCGGCCGCGTAGTCGCGGAACTCGGGGGTCAGCGCCTCGCGGAAGGCCACGGCCTTGCCGGCGATCACATGCTCGAGCGGGCCGCCCTGCAGGCCGGGGAACATGGCCTTGTCGATCGCCGCCGCGTGCTCGGCCCGGCTGAGGATGCAGCCGCCCCGTGGACCGCGCAGCGTCTTGTGGGTCGTGAACGTGACCACGTCCGCATAGGGAACGGGGCTCGGGTGCGCACCGCCGGCGATGAGCCCGGCGATGTGCGCGGCGTCGAACATGAAGAGCGCGCCGACCTCGTCGCAGATCTCGCGGATCGGTGCCGGGTCGATCGTGCGCGGGTACGCGGTGGCGCCCGCGACGATGAGCTTCGGGCGGTGCTCGAGGGCGAGCGACCGCAGCTGGTCGAGGTCGATGCGCTCGTCGCTCGGCGTGAGGCCGTAGGAGACGAAGTCGTAGTACCGGCCCGAGATGTTCACCGGTGAGCCGTGGGTGAGGTGACCGCCGTGGTCGAGGCTCAGCCCGAGCACGGTGTCACCGGGCTCGAGCAGCGCCAGGTAGACCCCGAGGTTGGCGTTGGCGCCCGAGTGCGGCTGCACGTTGGCGGCCTCCGCGCCGAACAGCTCCTTGACCCGCTCGCGGGCGAGGTCCTCGATCTCGTCCACCACCTCGTTGCCGCCGTAGTAGCGCTTCCCCGGGTAGCCCTCGGAGTACTTGTTGGTGAGGATCGACCCCACGGCCTCCATCACCTGCGGGGAGGTGAAGTTCTCCGACGCGATCAGCTGCAGCCCGGTGTTCTGGCGCTCGACCTCGCGGTCGATGGCGGCGAACAACTCGGTGTCACGGTCGGACGGCCACGGCATGGGGGGGACCTCGTCTCGGGGGGTCGTGTGGGTGAGACCGGATCCTACCGACCGACCCGCCCACCGCCCCACCGCCGTGTTGGGCGGGCGCTCCGGGGTTCCGTAGTGTCGGGCCCGCGGGCGACCCGAGGGCGGGCGCGCAGCAGGAGGACACCCGGATGGCGCTCGACCCCAGGACCCCGGTCATCATCGGCGTGGGACAGCACCTGAACCGCGTCGACCGGGGCGAGGACCCCGCCGAGCCGGTCGAGCTCATGGAACGGGCGGTGCGGGCGGCCGCGGCCGACGCCGGCGCACCCGACGCCGCAGCTGGTGCGGACGTGCTGGGGGTCGTGCCCGTGGTGTCGTGGCGCTACCGGGACCCGGGCGCGCTGCTCGCCGGCCGCCTGGGCGCCACCGGCGCGGCCACCTGGTACCCGTCGATGGGTGGCAACACCCCGCAGCTCCTCGTGAACCGGCTCGCCCGCGCCATCGCCGCGGGCGAGGCGGACCTGGGCGTGGTGACCGGCGGAGAGGCCTACCGGTCGCGCATGGCGGCCCGGAAGGCGGGCACCGAGCTCGACTGGACCCGTCAGCCCGACGACGTGGAGCCGACCTGGCACGAGGGCACGGAATTCACGCTGGGGCACCCCGCCGAGCTGGCGCGGGGGATCATGATGCCGACCCAGGCGTACCCGCTGTTCGAGAACGCGCTCTGGCACACCTCCGGCCGCGGCCGCGACGAACACCTCGCGGCCGTCGGCGAGCTGTGGGCGGGGTTCTCCCGCGTGGCGGCCGCCAATCCGCACGCCTGGCGTCGCGACGCGTACACCGCAGCGGAGATCACCACGCCCACCGCCGAGAACCGCCTCGTGGGTTCGCCGTACACCAAGCGCATGGTGTCGAACCCCGACGTCGACATGTCGTCCGCGCTGCTCCTCTGCTCCGTGGAGCGGGCCCGGGCCCTCGGCGTGTCCGCCGACCGCTGGGTGTTCCCGCACGCGGGCACCGACGCGAAGGACGGCGTGATGTCGCAGCGGCCGTCGTTCACGTCGTCGGCCTCGATCGGGGTCGCGGGCAACCGGGCGCTGGAGCTCGCCGGCGTGGGGATCGACGACGTGGCCCACGTCGACCTGTACTCGTGCTTCCCGTCCGCCGTGCAGCTGGCGCTGCGGGAGCTGGGCGTGGCGTGGGACCGCCAGGTGACGGTCTGGGGCGGGCTGTGCTTCGCCGGCGGCCCCTGGAACAACCCGGTCGGCCACGCGCTGGCGTCGATGGTGGGCGTGCTGCGCGAGGACCCGGGCAGCACCGGCCTCGTTACCGCGAACGGTGGCAACGTGGAGAAGCACGCGTTCGGCGTCTACTCCACGGAGCCCCCCGCCGACGGCTTCCGGTGGGAGCGCCCCCAGGCCGAGGTGGACGCCCGCGGTCACCGGGAGGTCGACGGCGAGGGGTCGGGTCCGGTGACGGTGG
Organism: Microthrixaceae bacterium; assembly: GCA_049316905.1. GTDB lineage: Bacteria > Actinomycetota > Acidimicrobiia > Acidimicrobiales > Microtrichaceae > CAIPVR01. The sequence goes on from JBMOJH010000002.1 coordinate 44,096, forward strand.
AGGCCTGGACGGTGATGCACGAGCGCGACGGCAGCCCCGCACGGGCGCACGCCGCCTGCCTCACCCCGGACGGGGTCCGGGTGTGGGGCGTGAGCGACGACCCCGACCTCATGGCCCGGGCCGCGGTGGAGGACCTCGGCGGCGTGGCCGGCGCCGTGGACGCCGACGGCACGCTCACGCTCGACGGCTGAGCCGTCGGCCCGCTACTCCGCGTCGGCGGCACGCTCGAGGCGGGCCCGCAGCGACGTCATCACCCGCTCCGACGCCTTCGGCATCTCCTCGAGCAGGGTGCGGAACTCGCGGGTCCCGAACCGCAGCAGCGTCATCTCGGTGTCGGCCACCACCGTGGCGGTGCGGGGGCGGTGGTCGATCAGGGCCATCTCGCCGACCATCGCCCCGGGCCCGGAGCTCGCGACGTACTCACCGCGGACGTACACGCTCGCGGTTCCCTCCACGATCAGGAAGCAGTGGGTCCCCGTGTCGCCCTGGTCGACGATCACCGAGCCCACGGCCATCGTCACCGGCTCCGACAGGTCGAGCACGCGCGACCGCTCCTGGTCGGAGAACCCCTCGAAGAACGGCACCCCGGCGAGCCACTCGACGTCCGCGGACTTCTTCCCGAAGCTCATGGCGCGATCCCCCGGATCGTCGGACGGACCCCGGCGGCCCGCTCCGACCGGGACACTAGTGTCGGTCGCTCCGGCCCGGCGGCGGGTCCGGTGGGCACGGGGGGTTCGCGATGCGGGCAGCGGTGATGCGCGGCGGGGCGCTGGTGGTGGACGAGGTGGCCGACCGGGAGCCCGGTCCCGGACAGGTGCTCGCCGAGGTGCTGGCCTGCGGGATCTGCGGCTCGGACCTCCACGCGCTGCACCATGCCGATGAGCTCGTCGAGATGTCCACGGTCACCGGGGCCGAGCTGGGACCACTCGCCCCGAAGGTGTTCGACCCCGCCCGCGACGTGGTGATGGGCCACGAGTTCTCCGCCCGGGTGCTGCAGGTCGGCGAGAACGTGGGAAACAGCGCACCCGGCGACGTGGTGGTGTCGCTGCCGATCGTGATGGACGCCGGCGGCCTCCACGCCGTGGGGTACTCCAACGAGTACGCGGGCGGCTACGGCGAGCGGATCGTGCTGTCCGACATGCTCACGATGAAGGTGCCGAACGGACTCGACGCCCGCCACGCGGCGCTCACCGAACCGATGGCGGTGGGCCTGCACGCGGTCGAGTCGAGCCGCATGGGAGCGGAGGGCGCGGCGCCACGCCACGCCGCGGTGGTGCTCGGTTGCGGACCGGTGGGCCTGGCGGTGATCGCCGCGGCCCGTCTCGCGGGGTGCGAGTGCATCGTGGCGGCGGATCTGTCCCCGGCCCGCCGGGCGCTCGCCACGACGATGGGCGCCACCGAGGTGGTCGACCCCCGCGAGGAGGGGGCGGTGGCCGCGTGGCGACGGCTCGACGGGCGCCGGCCCGTGGTGCTCTTCGAGGCCGTCGGCGTGCCCGGCATGCTCGATGCCTGCCTGACCGATGCCCCCCGCGGTTCCCAGGTGGTGGTGGTCGGCGTGTGCATGCAGCCCGACACCCTCCGCCCGATGATCGCGGTGGGCAAGGAGCTGAACCTGCAGTTCGTACTCGGCTACGACCCGGCGCAGTTCGGCACCACCCTGCGGCGGATCGCCGAGGGCGAGCTCGACGTGGCCCCGCTGCTCACCGGCGAGGTCGACCTCGCCGGGGTGGCCGGCGCGTTCGAGACACTCGCGGACCCCGGGGCGCACGCCAAGATCCTCGTCGTCCCGGGCCACTCCACCCGGTTCTCCTGAGCGTGCGTACCCCTGAGCGGTAAGGACGCTCAGGAAAGCGAGTGGCGGACCGGGCGGCGGGCGACCAGCGCGCGGTCGCGGCCCGACAGGTCGGCGCGCACCTCCACCTCCGCGAACGACTCGCCCGCCACCTCCGCGACCGCGGGCACCTGTTCCGGCGAGAGCTCCAGCACCACCGCGCCGTGCGGCTCCAGCCACTCCCCCACCCCCGCCAGGATCCGGCGCAGGTCGTCGGTGCCGTCCGGCCCGGCGAAAAGGGCTCCCGTCGGTTCCCAGTCCGCCACCTCGTCCGGCAACGGCGCGCCGTCGGCGACGTAGGGCGGGTTGGACACGAGCAGGTCGACACGGCCCCGGAGGTCGTCGGACAGCGCGGCGAACCAGTCCCCGGCCGAGAGCCGGACCCGCGCAGCGGCCCGGCCGACGCCGGCCAGGTTGGCCCGCGCCACCTGCAGCGCCTCGTCGCTGCGGTCGGTGAGCCAGACCGAGGTCCGTACCCGCTCCACGGCCACGGACAGCCCGATCGCGCCGGACCCGGTGCCCAGGTCCACCACGATGGTGGCTCGCTCGCGACCGCCGAGCGCGTCGAGCTCGGCGAGGGCGAATCCCACCACCTCCTCGGTCTCCGGGCGGGGGATGAGGACGCGGCGGTCGACCATCAGGTCGAGGGTGCGGAACCCCCACCGGCCGAGCACGTACTGCAGGGGCTCCCCGGCGCTGCGGCGGGCGACCATCGCGTCGAAGCGGGCGACGCCGCGCTCGGTGACCGCGTCGTCGAGGACGAGCGCGAGCTCCGCCCCCTCGGCACCGGACGCCTCCTCCACCACCCGGCGAGCATCGGCCGCCGGCGACGGCACCCCGGCGGCGCGGAACCGGTCCTGCGCCTCGGCGAGGAGCTCGCGCCAGCTGACGGTGCCGTCGGTCCCGGCCACCGGTCGCCTCAGCCCTCGGCGAGCCGCCGGGCCCGCTCGTCCGCGAGGAGGGCGTCGCTCACCGCATCGAGGTCGCCGGCGAGCACCCGGTCGAGCTGGTGCAGGGTCAGCCCGATGCGGTGGTCCGTGACGCGGTTCTCCTTGGCGTTGTAGGTCCGGATCTTCTCGCTGCGCCCCCCGCCACCGATCTGCGCCCGCCGGGCACCCGATGCCTCGGCCGCCTGGCGCTCCTGCTCTGCCTGCAGCAGCCGCGCCCGCAGCACCCGGAGCGCCTTGGCCCGGTTCTGCAGCTGACTCTTCTCGTCCTGCATCGACACCACCACGCCCGTGGGCAGGTGCGTGATGCGGACCGCGGAGTCGGTGGTGTTCACCGACTGGCCGCCGGGCCCGGAGGAGCGGAACACGTCCACCTGCAGGTCCGCGGGGTCGATCTCGACCTCCACCTCGTCGGCCTCCGGCAGCACCACCACGGTGGCCGACGACGTGTGGATGCGTCCCTGCGACTCGGTCACCGGCACGCGCTGCACCCGGTGCGGGCCCGCCTCGAACTTCAGCCGTGACCAGACACCGTCGCCCGCCACGCGGAACGTCACCTGGTCGAAGCCGCCCAGTTCGCTGGGCGAGGACGACAGCACCTCGAAGGTCCACCCGTGACGGGTGGCCCAGGCCCGGTACATCTCGAAGAGGTCGCGGGCGAAGAGGTTGGCCTCCTCGCCACCCTCGGCACCGCGGACCTCCACGATCACGTCGCGGTCGTCGTTGGGGTCGCGGGGCAGCAGCAGCAGGCGGAGCTCCTCCTCGAGCCGCTCGACGGTCGCCTCGCCCTCGGCCACCTCGGCGCGCAGCAGCTCGCGGTCGTCGCCCTCCGCGGCGGTCAGCAGCTCCCGGGCAGCGTCGAGGTCGTCGACCGCGGTGCGCCAGGCCGCCGTGGTCGCCACCAGCGGACCCAGCTCCCGGTACCGCCGGGACAGCTCCACGTAACGGACGCGGTCCGCGACCACCTCCGGGTCCGCGAGGCGGGCCTCGGTGGTCCGGTACTCCTCGTCGAACTCGGCGAGCCGCGCCCGCAGCACGTCGGTGATCATCCGACGGCCCTGTTCACGTCGCGCCCCAGGGCACCGGCACCTCGAGCACCTCCGCCGGCTCCCGGAGCAGCCCGGCGAGCGTGTCGAGCGCGGGCAGGTGGTCACGAGCCGGCACCGCGAGCACGAGGCGGGCGTGGGGCGCACGCGCCGCCCTGGTGTCGGCGGCCACCGGGACGAGGGACAGCGACGCGCCCACGGCGCACACCACCAGCATCGGGTTGCCCGCCGCGTCGGTGCCGACCGCCGCGGCCGGCGCGGCCTCCCGCACGCTGTTGCGCACGGCGGTGGTGGACACGGGCTCGAGGACCGCCGCGCCCACGGAGGCGGGGGCGGCCAGCACGGCCGAACGCAACCAGCGGTCCCGGGCGAGCAAGGACAGCGGGTGCGTGGGTGCACCGTCGTAGCGATGGGCGCGCACCACGCCGACCGCCCGGGCGAGGGCCTCGGTGGGGGCCTCCTCGCCGTGCATCGCGGCCGCCGCGTCGCGGTCGAAGCGACCCACACCGGCCTCCAGGTGCACCGCGTCGTCGCCACCCACCTCGGCGGGCCAGACCACGAGCCGCGCCACCTCGAGGCCCAGCACCTCGCCGGTGACCACGCCGTGCTCCACCACCACGTCGGCCCCGGCGCCGGTGATCAACCGCCGCAGGTCGGGGTCATCCGCGGGTTCGGGTTCGCCCGGGACGGGCGTGGGCTCGGCCGGTACCGACGTGGCGCCGCGCACCTCCCGCACCTCCACGTCGAAGGAGAACGGCGCCGCCCACCGCGCCAGGTCGCCGGCGAGGTCGTCGACGTACAGCACCAGTCGGGCCGCGCCCGAGCGCGCCGCCACCAGCAACGCGGCGGCGAGGGCCGCCGGGCCGGGGTCCTCGGTCAGCACCTCGACGGTGCCGGCCCTGAGCAGCGCCGCGCCGTCGGCGCCGACCGGGAGCGGTGTGGCGTCGGATGTGACGCCGTCGACCGCGCCGTGCTCCTGCCGGTCGCGGGCCAGCGCGGCGAGCTTGACCTGGCGCAGCCGCGCCCGCTGCTCGTCGGTCACCGCCACGGGGTCATCCCCCCGCCGGGGCGGGGACCGTTCGGGGCCGCGGGCCCCGGGTCACTCCGCCGCGTCGTCCGCGGTCGCGTCGGCGGCCGCGTCGTCGCCCTTGGCCTTGCGGCGCTTGCCGTAGCGGCGCTCGAAGCGCTCCACGCGGCCGGCGGTGTCGACGATCTTCATCTGGCCGGTGAAGAACGGGTGCGTGAACGCCGAGATCTCCACCTTCGCCAGCGGGTACTCGTTCCCGTCGGTCCACGTGATCGTCTCACCGGTCTCGATCGTGGACCGGGTGAGGAAGGTGTCGCCGGACGACGTGTCCTGGAACACGACGTAGCGGTAGTCGGGATGGATGCCGGGCTTCATGGTTCGCTCCGTGGCGGGCCCCGGTTTCCGAGCGGGGCCCCGGTCGAGGGGACTGGACAGTATGGATCGGCGGGCCGGGCGCCGTCACGCCCGGCCGCACCGGGGACCTAGCCCGGGACGCCGGGGGCCTTGGCGATCTCGGCCAGGAAGACGTCGTTGTTGGGGAAGGTCCGCATCCGGTCGATCAGCAGCTCGAGCCCGGCGCCGGAGTTGCCCTCGGCGGCGAGGCCGGAGAGCACCCGACGCAGCTTCCACACCTGCTGGAGCTGGGTCCGCTCGAAGAGCAGCTCCTCGTGGCGGGTGGACGAGGCGTCCACGTCGATGGCCGGGTAGATCCGCTTCTCCGCCGCACGGCGGTCGAGGCGGAGCTCCATGTTGCCGGTGCCCTTGAACTCCTCGAAGATCACCTCGTCCATCTTCGAGCCGGTCTCCACGAGCGCCGTGGCGAGGATGGTCAGCGAACCGCCCTCCTCCACGTTGCGCGCCGCACCGAAGAACCGCTTGGGCGGGTACAGGGCGCCGGTGTCGATACCGCCGGACATGATCCGCCCGGTCGCCGGAGCCGCCAGGTTGTAGGCACGGGCCAGGCGGGTGATGCCGTCGAGGATGATGACGACGTCCTTGCCCATCTCCACCATGCGCTTGGCGCGCTCGATGGCGAGCTCGGCCACCTGCGTGTGCTCGTCGGAGGGACGGTCGAACGTGGACGCCACCACGTCGCCCTTGACGGAGCGACGCATGTCGGTGACCTCCTCCGGCCGCTCGTCGACGAGCAGCACCATCAGCTGCACCTCGGGGTTGTTGAGCTCGATCGACTGGGCGATCGTCTTCATGACCGTGGTCTTGCCGGCCTTGGGCGGCGACACGATCAGGCCGCGCTGGCCCTTGCCGATCGGCGAGATGAGGTCGATGATCCTCGACGTCATGTCGAGCGGCTGGTCGTCGCGCTCGAGGCGGAGCTTCTCGTCCGGGAACAGCGGCGTGAGGTCCTCGAAGCGGGGCCGCTGACGGGCCAGCTCGGGGTCCATGCCGTTGACCTTGTCGATGCGCAGCAGCGCCGGGTTCTTCTCCTGGCGGTTCGCCGGCCGGCTCGCGCCCTCCACGTGGTCGCCCTTGCGGAGGCCGAGCTGACGGGTCTGCTTCACCGACACGTAGACGTCGTCGCGGCTCGGCAGGTAGCCCTTCACCCGGAGGAACCCGTAGCCCTCGTCGCGGAGGTCGAGGAAGCCCGACACCTCCACCGGCTCGCCGTCCCACTGGGGCTGCGGCTCGCCACCGCCCATCGCGTCCTCACCCTGCGGGCGGTCGCGGTCACGGCCCCGACGGCGACGCCGCCGACGGTTGCCCGGCTCGCCGTCGCCGCCCTGCTGGTTGCCGCCCTGCTGGTTGCCGCCCTGCTGGTTGTCCCGCTGGCCGCCGCCCTGCTGCTGGTTGCCGCCCTGCTGGTTGCGGCCACGGTTCTGGCCGTTGCGCTCGCCCTGGCCCCGGTCGCCGCCCTGACGCTCGCCACGGTCGCGGCCGCCGTCCTGACGGGAACCGCCACCGGGCTGCTCGGCGCCGTTCCCGGACGCCGCGGCCTCGTCACCGGCCGGCGACGCCGCGCCGCCGGAGTCGTCGTCGCCCGAGCGGTCGTCGCCGGAGCGGTCATCGGCATCGGTGGACGGGGCCGACGGCGCGTCGCCGTCGGGGGCCGACGAGGGTTCCGGCGCGCGGTCCTCCCCGGAGGAGGTCGAGCCGCCGCCGGACGCGCCGGAGCCGCCGCCGGTCACGCCGGCCAGCTCCAGGATCATGCCGATGATGTCGGCCTTCTTCGTCCGGCTGGTTGGCTTGCCCCCGAGGGCGCTGGCGATCGTGGCCAGCTCGGCGCGGTCCTTGCGCTCCAGGCCCTCGAGGTCGATCGAGTCGAGACTCACGAGTGGTGTCCCCAATTCGTTGGGCTGCGCCGGGAGGTTCCGGGGCAGCGGGGTTGATCCGGCCGGGACCCGGAGGAATCCGGGGGTCGGCCGGGGTCGTGGACGGGTCCGGGCGCCGGGGAATCGGGGGATTCCGAACGGCGTCGCGGGGCGTACCCGGAAGAGCGGGGTGCGGGGGGCCGGTACCGGAACCCGGACCGCTGGTCCGGATGTCCGTCGCTACGACCCCCGCCCGAGACGACTCGCACACCCTACCGGCGGCGTGCGCACCGGGGCAACCACCCGCCGTCGGAGGGGTGCGGCCGGACTCCCCGGGCGACACCCCGAAGCTCGGATCACCGCACCGGCCGCAGCACCACGGTGGCCATGAGCATCGCCCCGAGCGTGGCCGCCGCGGTGGCGCCGAAGAGCGCCCCGGCGCCGCCCCACGCATAGAGCGGCGCGGCAACCGCGGCAACCCCCGCGGCCACCACGGTGCCGCTGGCGCGCGCGAGCCCCTGTCCGGCCGCGGCCCTCGCCGCGGGCACCGCGTGGGCCACGGCCGCGGCCGCGGCGGTGGACGCGTACGCCTGGCCGCCGGATTCGAGGAAGCCGAGGCCGGTGACCAGCAACGGGCTCGTGATCACCCCGTAGCCGACGATCATGGGGAGCATCACGCCCATGCCCGACCACGCGGCGCGCAATCCGCCGACCCGGTCCGCGAAGCGACCGGCGCGTGCGGCGAGCACCACGAAGGGAAGGGCGAAGACCGTGTAGCTGATGCCGACCAGTACGGCCGAGCCGCCCAGGTCGTCGAGGAACGTCGGCCACAGGGCGTCATAGGCGCCGACCGGGATCATGAACGCGACGGTGAGGACCACGGCGCCGGCGACCCGGCGCTCCCGCAGGAGGCCCACCGGCAACCCGCCGGGATGCGCCGCGGCACCCGCGGCCGATGGGGTCGACCGCAGGCGACCGACCAGGGGCACCGTCGCGAGCAGCAGCAGGCCCAGCACGACGAGGGTGGTGTCCGCCCCCACCACGGCGAGACCGAGGGCGGCGAGCAGCGGTCCGACGGACAGGCCGAGGAGGTCTGCGCTCTGGAGGCGGCCGAGCTGTTCGCCGGCGCGGGCCGGCGCAGCACGGATGGCCTCGGCGTTCACCGCGGGCACGAACGCGCCGAACGCGAGCCCGCCGAGGATCCGGAGGGCCACGAACTGCCAGAGCTCGGCGGCCAGCGCGTGACCGGCGAGCGCCACCGCCATCGCCACCACCGCGCCGGCGACGAGGGCGCGGGTGTGCCCTGCGTCGGCCCGCGGGCCGAGGACGAGCTCGCCGACGACCGCGGCGAGGAACCCGACCGCACCGAGCAGGCCGACGGCGGCCAGGGAGATGCCGTGCTCCTCCTGGAACGCGGGCACCAGCGGGAACAGCGCCAGGTAGCCGGCGGACATGGCGGCCATGAGCACCATCGCCGGGAGGAGGGGCCGCCACCCGGGGCCCGGCGCGGCACGGCCGGCGGGATCGAGGGTGGTGGGCTGCGCCGTCATGCCGTCAGGCTACGCAGTTGTTGGACGATCGTCCAGTCTTATTGGACGATCGGCCAATGTGCCCGGCGGGCGCCGTAGGCTGTCGTCGTGGTCCGGCGACGCCCCGAGGAACGACGCGAGGAGATCCTCCGCGCCGCGGGCGAGGTCGTCCTGCGGGAGGGCTTCGGCCGCACCAGCGCACGCGAGCTCGCCGCGGCCGTCGGGGTCTCCCCCGGCCTGCTGCACCACTACTTCCCGTCGATGGAGGAGGTCCTCGTGCGGGCCGTGCAGCTCTTCACCGACGAGGACCTGGCCCAGCTCGCCGACGAGGTCGGCGAGGAGGAGGACGCCCCGGCGCTGGTCCGCCTCGACCGGGTGCTGCGTTGGTGCGTGCCCACGCCCGACGACCCCGCCTGCCGGTTCTGGGTGGAGTCGTGGTCCGAGAGCCTCCGCAACCCCGGCGTCGCCGAGGCCACCCGCCACCTCAACGAGGTGTGGCACCGGGGGCTCACCGACCTGCTCACCGACGCCGCTGCCGACGGCGACGGGAGCTGCCCGGACCCGTCCGGGTCGGCCTGGCGGCTGCTGGCGCTGCTCGACGGACTGACGGTGCAGGTGCTGGCCTACGGGAGCCTCGGGCCGGCCGAGCTCCTGGCCCAGGCCCGCGCCGCGGCGGAGATCGAGCTCGGGCTCGCGCCCGGCACGCTCGCCGGTCTCGAGCCCCACGGCGACGCCGGGTCCGAGGGCCACCGGCGCGTCCGCACCGATCGGGGTGGGGTCAGACCGTGAGCAGGTCGTCGAGCAGCTGGTGCGCCGCCACCACCGGCTCACCGGCCACGGCGGGTTCGGTGTAGAGGTCCGCACCGGACGCCTCGATCCCCTCCCCCACCAGCAGGTACGGGACCGGGTCGGGGGTGTGGGTGCGCAGCGCGAGCGGCGTGGCGTGGTCCGGCAGGAGCAGAAGGCGCCACGGCCCGCGGCGGTCGAGCCCGGCCACCAGGTCGGCGAGGATCTCGGCGTCCCAGCGTTCGAGGGAACGCACCTTCTCCTCGGCGTCGCCCGCGTGGCCGGCCTCGTCGGTGGCCTCCACGTGGATGACGAAGAGGTCGAGGCCGGCGTCGAGCCCCGCCAGCGCGGCGTCGCGCTGGGCGGCGTAGTCGGTGTCGTACCCGGCCGTGGCGCCGGCCACATCGGGCACCTCCATGTCGGTCAGCACCCCGAGTCCGCGCACCAGGTCGACCGCGGTCGTGATCCCGCCGCGCACGCCGTGCCGGGCGGTGAAGGCGGGCATCGTCGGCTGGAAGCCCTGGCCCCAGAGCCACACCTGGTTGGCGTCGAGCCCGGCGATCCCGGCGTCGCGGAGCACGTCGCGACTGGCCCGCATCACCTCGGCGACCCGCTCGGCCGCGGCGCCCGTGGGCCACACCGCGGGCCGTCCGGTGAGGTCGTGGGGCGGGACGCAGTCGGCGTCGATCCAGTCCGCGGGCGCCACCATGATGTGGCGGTACTCCACGCCCGGGTGGAACTCCAGGCCCGAGCCGACCCCGCGGCCCAACGCGGCGTCGAGCGCCTCGATGGCGGTCGCGGCCACGGGCGTGGACGGGTGCCCACCCGCGAAGTCCACCATCGTGCCGTCGTCGCCGACCGTGACGAGGTTGCAGCGGTAGGCGAGGCGGTCCGCGGGCAGCTTCAGGCCGAGCGACGCGGCCTCGATCGGGGCGCGCCCGGTGTGGAACTCCGCCGGGTCGTAGCCGAGGATCGCCATGTTGCCGACGTCGCTGCCCGGGGGCATCCCCTCAGGGATCACCGCGGCGCGGCCCACCCGGCCGCGGCGGCAGAGCTCGTCGAGCACCGGGGTGCGGGCGACCTCCAGCGGGGTGCGGCCGCCGAGGCCGTCGAAGGGCTCGTCGGCACAGCCGTCGGGGACGCAGACCACGTACTTCACGCCCACAGTCTGGCCCGCGGGCCCGGCCGCCTCGAAACGGGCCCGTCCGGGGCGCCTCAGGTGCGGAGCTCGCCCCGCACCAGCGCCTGGACCGCGGCGAGGTCGGCCGGCACGTGCTCCACCCGCTCGGGGCGCTCGTACAGGTCCGCGAGGTGCGCCGGCAGGTCGGGGCGCACGCCGACCGCCGCCTCAACGGCGTCGGGGAACTTCGCCGGATGGGCGGTCGCGAGGCACACCACCGGCACCGACGGGTCGGCCAGCACGCCGTCGGCCACGAGCTGCTCGGCCACCCCGATCCCCACCGCGGTGTGCGGATCGACCAGCACGCCGGTGCGGTCGAGGAGCGCTCGGATCACCGCCGCGGCCGACTCGTCGTCGAGGCGGGCCGCGTCGAACTCGCCGCGCAGCGCGTCGAGGACCGCGGCCGGCACCGACACGGTGCCGTCGCTGCGAAACCGCGCCATGAGGTCCGCGAGCGCGGCGCCGTCGCGGTCGAGGCGCTCGAACAGCAGGCGCTCCAGGTTCGACGACACCTGGATGTCCATCGACGGGCTGGTCGTGGGCACCACCTCGGTCACCGTCATGGTGCCCGTGGACAGGAAGCGGGTGAGGATGTCGTTGCGGTTGGAGGCCACCACGAGGCGATCCACCGGCAGGCCCATGGCCTTCGCGGCCCAGCCGGCGAGGATGTTGCCGAAGTTGCCGGTGGGCACGACGAAGCTCACCGGGCCGCCGTCGGGGGCCACCGCGAGGTGGGCGGTCACGTAGTAGACGATCTGCGCCATCACGCGGGCCCAGTTGATGGAGTTCACCGCGGAGAGCCGCACCTCCTCGCGGAACGGCTCGTCGGCGAACGCGGCCTTCACCAGGTCCTGGCAGTCGTCGAACGTGCCGGGCACCGCGATCGCGTGCGCGTTGGCGGCACCGAGCGTGGTCATCTGGCGGCGCTGCACCTCGCTGGTGCGGCCGTCCGGGAAGAGGATGAAGATGTCGACCCGGTCCCGACCCGCGCACGCGTGCATGGCCGCGGAGCCGGTGTCGCCGGACGTGGCGCCGAGCACGCAGATCCGGCCGTCGCGTTCGGTCAGCACGTGGTCGAACAGGCGGCCGACGAGCTGGAGCGCCACGTCCTTGAACGCGAGCGTCGGGCCCCGGTCGAGCTCGAGCAGGTGCAGCGGCACGGCCCCCGCGGGCCCCGCGACGTCACCGAGCGGGCGGACCGGACAGACGTCCGGCGTGTCGAAGGTGGCGTACGCGTCCGCCACGATCGCCTCGAAGGCGGCCCGGTCGAGGCCATCCCCCTCGCTGCCGGCCACGAAGGGCCACATCACCTCGACCGCCACCTCGGGATACGGGCGGCCGCGGAGCTCCTCGAGTGGCGGCAGCGCCGGCCACTCCGCCGGCACGTACAGGCCGCCGTCGGCGGCCAGCCCCGCGAGGAGCACGTCCGCGAAGCCCAGCTCGGGGGCGGTGCCCCGGGTGGAGACGTAGCGCACGCTCAGCCCTGGCCGATGACGCGCAGGACCGAGCCGACGCTGCGCACCACGTCCAGGCCCCGCAGGGCGTGGAGGGTGGCCCGCACGTCGGCCTCGCGGGCCGCGTGCGTGATGAACATCAGCCGGGCGGAGCCGTCGGCGAGGTCGTCGTCGTCCGTGGCGGCCTCCTGCTCCATCGACCGGATCGACACGCCGTGCTCACCGAACACCGCGGCCACCGCGGCGAGCACGCCGGGCCGGTCCCACACCTCGAGGGTCAGGTAGAACGCGGACGCCAGGTCGTCGATGGGCCGCAGCGTGGCCGCGCCGAACGTGCCGAGCGAGGCGTGCGTGCCCTTCGCGAGGTTGGCCGCCGCGTCGATCACGTCGCCGAGCACCGCGGAGGCCGTGGGGAAGCCGCCGGCGCCCCGGCCGTAGAACATCAGGTCGCCCACCGCGGCGCCCTCCACGAAGACCGCGTTGAAGCTGTCGCGCACGGAGGCGAGCGGGTGGGTGTTCGGCACCATCGCCGGGTGCACCCGCACCGCGACGGCACCGTCGTCGAAGCGCTCCACGACGGCCAGCAGCTTCACCTGGTGGTCGAGGCGTCGGGCGTGGTCGATGTCGGCGGGCGTCACGCCGGCGATGCCCTCGTGGTACACGTCGCCCGCGACCACCTTCACGCCGAAGGCGATGCTGGCGATGATCGCCGCCTTGGCCCCGGCGTCGAAGCCCTCCACGTCCGCGGTGGGGTCGCGCTCGGCGTACCCCAGGCTCTGCGCCTCGGCGAGGGCCTCGGCGTAGGACCAGCCCTCCTCGGTCATCTTCGTGAGGATGTAGTTGGTGGTCCCGTTGACGATCCCCATCACGCGGGTGACGTCCTCACCGACCAGCGACTCGCGGAGCGGCCGCACGAGGGGGATGCCACCGGCCACGGCCGCCTCGAACAGCAGGTCCACCCCGGCCGACTCGGCCACGGCGAACAGCTCGGCGCCCACGTTCGCGAGCAGCTCCTTGTTCGCGGTCACCACGGGCTTGCCGGCCTTCAGCGCCTCGACGATCAGCTCGCGGGCCGGCTCGATGCCGCCGATCACCTCCACCACGAGGTCGACCGACGGGTCCGTCACCACCGCGCGGGCGTCGGTGGTGAGCACGTCCGCGGGCAGCTCCACCTCGCGCTCCTTGGAGGTGGAGCGCACCGCCACCCGGGCGATCCGCAGGCGGAGGCCGGTGCGGGCGGCGATCTCGTCGCCCCGGTCGGCCACCAGGGACACCAGCGCGGCGCCCACGTTGCCGCAGCCCAGCAGGCCGATGGAGACGGTGCGTTCGGTCAGGTCGCTCACGGGCCCACGCTACCGGTGGCCCCCCGGACCGGACGACCCCGATCAGCCCACGTCGGTGCGCAGCAGGTCGTCGTGGGTCTCCCGGCGCACCACCAGGCGGGCGTCGCCGTCGCGCACGAACACCACCGCGGGGCGGGGGACCTTGTTGTAGTTCGACCCCATCGAGTGGCCGTAGGCACCGGTGACCGGGGTGGCGATCACGTCGCCCACCGCCACGTCCGCGGGCACCAGACCCTCCCGCACGAGCAGGTCGCCGGACTCGCAGTGCTTTCCCACGAGGCGGATCGGCATCTCCCGCCGCGACGTGGCGGCGCGGGGCAGGAACGTCTCGTAGCCGCTGCCGTACAGGACCGGCCGGGGGTTGTCGCTCATGCCGCCGTCCACCGCCACGTACGTGCGGACGCCCGGGATGAACTTCACGGTCCCCACCGTGTAGAGGGTGACCGCGGCACCGGCCACCACGGCCCGGCCCGGCTCTGCCGCAATCGACGCGGTGATGCCGGCCTCACGGCACGCGGCCAGCACGGCGGTGCCCCATTCGGTGATCGACGGCGCCTCCTCGCCCGCGAGGTAGGCCACGCCGAGCCCGCCGCCCACCACGAGCTCGGGCAGGTCGGCCTGCACCACGAACGGCGCCACCGCGGCGAGGCCGTCGAGGAAGTTCGCCACGCTGAACACCTGCGACCCGATGTGCAGGTGCAGGCCCATCAGGTCCACCGCGGCGGAGGCGCGTGCCCGGGTGACCGCGTCGTCGGCCTGGCCGGTGGGGAGCGGGAACCCGAACTTGGAGTCGAGGTTGCCGGTGCGCACGTGCTCGTGGGTGTGCACCTCGATGCCGGGGTTCACCCGGAGCAGCACGCCCGGCACGGGCAGGCCCTCCGCGACGAGCGCCTCGATCCGGTCGAGCTCGTCGTCGCTGTCCACCACGATCCGCCCGACGCCCACCTCGAGGGCCCGGCGGAGCTCCGCGGTGGACTTGTTGTTGCCGTGCAGGACGAGGCGGTCCGCGGGCACCCCTGCCGCGAGGGCGACGTGCAACTCGCCCCCGGTGGCCACGTCGAGGCGCATGCCCTCGGAGTGGGCCAGGCGCGCCATCGCCCGGCACAGGAAGGCCTTCGTGGCGTAGATCGCGCCGTCGGGCCCGAACGTGGCCACGGCCTCCCGGCAGCGGGCACGGAGGTGCTCCTCGTCGTACACGAAGAGCGGCGTGCCGAACTCGAGGGCGAGGTCGAGCAGGTCGACCCCGCCGATCGACAGGCGCCCGTCGGGGCCGGCGACGGACGTGTCGGGCAGCAGCCCGAACGGCAGCGGCTGCACCGCGCCTACATCCGCTCCGGGGCCGACACGCCGAGCAGGCCCAGCCCGTTGCGCAGCCCCACCCCGGCGGCCTCGGCCAACCACCAGCGGGCCTGCCGGAGCGGCTCGGGCGTGTCGGGGTGCAGGATCGGGCAGTCGTGGTAGAAGCCGTGCACCGACCCGGCCAGCTCCCGCACCCAGGTGGTCACCTTGTGGGGCGCCCGCTCCCGGGCCGCGAGCTCGACCACCTCGGGGAACACGTTCAGGTCGCGGAGGATCTCGAGCTCCCGCTCGTGCACGAGCAGCGACAGGTCCGCCTGCTCCAGCGGGAACCGCTCCATTCCGCGCTCCGCGGCCACCCGACCGATCGAGTTGATCCGGGCGTTGGCCATCTGGACGTAGAAGACCGGGTTCTCGTTCGACTGGCTCACCACCAGGTCCAGATCGACCGTCTGCGGCGAGTCGACCGACTGCAGCAGGTAGGTGAGGCGCACCGCGTCGGGGCCCACCTCGTCGATGAGGTCCCGCAGGGTGATGAGGTCACCGGACCGCTTGGAGATCTTCACCTCCTCACCGCCGCGCTCGAGGCGCACGAGCTGGGTGATGACCACCTCGAGGTCCGCCGGGTCGTGGCCGAGGGACTGGATGGCCGCCTTCATCCGCGGCACGTAGCCGTGGTGGTCCGCGCCCCACACGTTGATCAGCAGGTCGTAGCCGCGGGCGAACTTGTCGCGGTGGTAGGAGATGTCGGGCAGGAGGTAGGTGACCTCACCGTCGCTCTTGACCAGCACCCGGTCCTTGTCGTCGCCGAAGTCGGTGGAGCGCAACCAGGTGGCGCCGTCCGCGTCGTAGGCCACGCCGCGCTCACGCAGGTCCGCGAGCGTGGCGTCGATCGCTCCGGAGTTCACCATCGTGCGCTCGGAGAACCAGGCGTCGAACACCACACCGAGGGCGGCGAGCACCTCCTGCTGGTCGAGCAGGGCCCGGGCCTCGCCCCAGATCAGCGGGTCCTCCCCGTCGGGCATCTCCTCGGCCCACTCGGTGATGTACTCACCCTGGTAGCCGCCCTCCGGCGGCTCCCGGCCGGCCTTCCGCGCGCCGAGGGAGTCGGCGAAGGTCTGCATCTGCACACCGCGGTCGTTGACGTAGAACTCCTCGGTCACCTCGTGACCGCTGTACGCGAGCAGGCGGGCGAGGGCGTCGCCGTAGGTGGCGCCGCGGGCGTGACCCGCGTGCACCGGCCCCGTGGGGTTGGCCGACACGTACTCCACGAGCACCTTGCGGCCGGCGCCGAGCGAGCTGCGGCCATGGTCGGGCCCGGCGGCCAGGACCGCGGGCACCTGCTCCTGCAGCCACGCAGGGGCGAGCCGGAAGTTCACGAAGCCGGGGCCCGCCACCTCGACGGCCGTGACGTGCCGGGGCGGCGCGGCGTTCAGGGCGTCGGCCAGCTGCTGGGCGAGCTCCCTCGGGTTGCGGCCCGCGGCCTTCGCGCTGGCGAGGGCCACGTTCGAGGAGAAGTCGCCGTGCTCCCGACGGGCCGGCTGCTCGAGCTGGATCTCGGCGGGCGGCTGGACACCCAGGCCCACGAGGGCGTCGCGCAGTGCGGGGATCAGGACGTCTCGCATGCTCGGGGCAACTCCGGGTCGGGAGCGCCGAGCGTACCGTCGGGCGGCACCGCCCTCCGAACCGGCTACGGTGTCCCGGTCCCGGCACGCCGGGCACGCCCCCGTAGCTCAGGGGATAGAGCAGCGGCCTCCGGAGCCGTGTGCGCAGGTTCGAATCCTGCCGGGGGCGCTCTTCAGCCGCAGCGGACGCCGGGCGGGGGCGCCGAGGGCGTCCAGCCGGGTTCGGTGGTGGTCGTCGTGGCCGGGGCGCCCGCGGACCCGCCGGCCGCGGTGGCGGGCGACGCCACCACCGTGGTGGTGGTCGTGGTCGGCCGGGCCGCCGGTTCGGCCACCGTGGCGAAGTCCGGGCCGAGATCCACCCGCACCGTGCCGGGCGCCACCTTGGCGTCCTCGACCAGCTTGGGTGCCGGGCCGAGCCACGTGGCGACCAGCTCGCCCATCGACCGCCCGCCCTTGGCGTAGTGGACGGTGGTGCGCTGCACCGGGGCGTCGGGGTTGCCCACCTCGCCGAGCGGGAACCCGCCGGAGGACAGCACGTAGCTCACCCGGCGGGCCTCGCCCTGGGTGGGCGAGCCGTTGTAGATGCTGACGGTCACGTCCGAGGGCCGCACCGGTGGCGCCGTGGTGGTGGTGACCGTCGGGGTGGCGGCCCCCCGGAAGACGTCGAGGGTGGGCTGCGCCGCGGCCTGGTCGAGCAGGAGCACCGCGGCCCCGCCGTCGGTGGTGTGCGGGGTCGTCGGCAGCGAATAGGTCTGCAGCGTGGCCGGGTCGAAGTCGGCGAACCGCTGGGCCAGGCCCAGGATGTCGCCCACGCCGAGCTCGTCGTCGAGCGTGACGTTGCCGACCGCGGCGTCGACCAGGCCGGTCACCCGGCCCACGTCACCGAGGCCCATGGCCTTCAGCTTGCCGATCGCGGCGCGGGCCAGGGTCTGCTGGCGGGCCATGCGGCCGAGGTCGGCCGACGGGTCCGACACCCACTGCGAGCCGTTGTTCCACTCGAGGTGCCGGGACCGGGCGAAGGCGAGACCCTGGTAGCCGTCGAGCACCGCGCAGCCCTTCTGCTCCACCCGCAGGCCGGAGTTGCGGTCGCGCACCGGGTGGTTGAAGTAGAGGGGCACCCCGCCGATCGTGTCGAGCAGCTCCTGGAAGCCCTTGAAGTCGACCTCCACGTAGTGGTTGACCGGGATGCCGAGGTTCTTCTCGATGGTGTCGACCACGTTCTGCACCGACGTGGAGTACGCGGTGTTGATCCGCTGCTCCTTCCCGGTGTTGGCGATCGGGAGCCACAGGTCCCTGGGGATCGACAGCATCGAGATCCGCGAGTTGCGCGGGTCGATCCGGACGATCTCCATGCTGTCGGAACGCCGGCCGCCGGGATCGCCCCCGCCGAGCATGGCGCCGGAGCCCGGATCGGACTTCGCGATGCCGTCGCGGCTGTCGGAGCCGATCAGCAGGTAGTTCTGCGGCTCCCCCTCGGCGGCGTCGCTGAGCGACAGGTTCTTGCGGTCCAGGCGCCCGAAGCTCCACAGGCCCCAGGCCGCGCCGGCGCCCGCCACCAGCGCCAGCACCACGAGCACGCCGAGACCCCCGAACAGCAGCCGGCGGGGCCACCGTCGCGCCGGGGCCGGGGCGGCGGCACGGCGGCGTCGGACGACGCGGGCCTCGTCGGAGACGGGGCGGCGCGCGCCCTCGCCGGGCGGAGTGCGGTTCGTTGGATCCTCAGGCACGATGACTCGCCGGGCGGCACGGGGGGCCGCCTCGACGCGACGACGCTACCGGAGCACCCCGGACGCGGGTCGGCACCCCACCCGGGTGTTTCTTCCCGGGTGGCGGTTCAGGCCTGCTTCGGTTCCACCTTGGGCTCGCGGGGAAGGCCGAGGACCTTCTCGCCCACGATGTTGCGCTGGATCTGCGACGTGCCGCCCCAGATCGTCTCCGAGCGGGAGAAGAAGAACGCCGACATCATCGGGCTCACCGGGTACGCCTCGCGCCCCTCGGCCCGCATCGTGGCCGGCCACGTGGCCTCGGGCCCGGTGGTCGACAGGAGCGACTCGGCACCCCAGATGTCGAGCGCCAGCTCCATGGCCGCCTTGTGGGTCTCGGACCAGAACAGCTTGTTGGTCACGCCGAGGACCGCGGTGCCCATGTCGCGCTTGCCGGTCACCGTGGCGGTCAGCGAGCGGAGCCCGTTGATCCGCATGATCTGGATCCGGGAGTAGTACTCCATGAGCCGCTGGCGGATGAGCGGGTCCGCGATCTTCCCGTTCGCCGTGGCCTGCTCCACCAGCAGGCGGTACTCCTCGGCGAAGCGCCGGTAGCCGGTGGTGGCCGACATGCCGCGCTCGAACCCGAGCGTGTCGTTGGCCACCTTCCAGCCGTTGTTGAGGCCGCCGACGACGTTGTCGATCGGACAGCGGGCGTCGCTGAAGAACACCTCGTTGAACTCGGCGGTGCCGTCGGGCTGGACGATCCCGCGGACCTCGACGCCGGGCTGGTCCATCGGCACGAGCAGGTAGGAGATGCCGGCCTGCTTCTTCACATCCGGGTCCGTGCGTGCCAGCACGAAGCAGTAGTCGGCGAACTGCGCCTGGGTGGTCCACACCTTCTGGCCGTTGATGACCCACTCGTCGCCGTCCTGGACCGCGGTGGTCGTCAGCGAGGCCAGGTCGGAGCCGGAGTCGGGTTCGCTGAAGCCCTGGCACCAGCGCATCGAGCCGTCGAGGATCTTGGGCAGGAAGTACTTCTTCTGCTCCTCGGTGCCGTTCATCAGGATGGTGGGACCGACGAGGGTGTCACCGAAGAAGTCCGCGCGCAGCGGGGCCTTGGCCCGGGCGAACTCCTCGGCCAGCACCACGCCCTGCATGGTGGTGAGGCCCTTGCCGCCGTACTCCTCGGGCCACGTGGCGCAGATCCAGCCGCCCTCGAAGAGCTTGGTGGTCCACTCCTCGTTGAACTTCTTCTTCTCCTCGGGGGTCATCGAGAACCCCTGGTCGAACCAGCCGGCGGGCAGGTTCTCCTCCAGCCAGGCACGGATCTCCGTGCGGAACTCCTCGGCCTCGGGCGGGTAGCTCAGATCCATGGCTCCCATTCTTGACCCGTCGGTCAAGTGCCGACCAGCCGGGTAGATTCCCGCCCATGACCGTGACCGACGAGCCGCCCCTCCCCTCGCTGCAGGAACGACTCGAGGCGACGGCGGCCACCCGCTGGCAGAACCAGTGGGCCGAGCTCAAGGCCGAGGTCATCGACACCGGCCTGTGCACGGGGTGCGCCGGCTGCGTCATCTCCTGTCCGCACGACGTGATCGGCTATGACCACGCCCAGGGCGGCTACAAGCCGTTCCACCTCGAGGACGAGCTCGGCCCGGACGACTGCGTGCACGGGCAGAAGGGCTGCACCACCTGCACCCGCGCCTGTCCGCGGTTCCGACTGTGGGAGGGCCAGGCCGACGACCACCTCTTCGGCCGGCTGCGCCACGACGACGAGGTGGCGGGCGTCTACTCCGACATCCTCCTCACCCGCGCCGCCGACGAGCACGTCAACGAGACCGGCCAGGACGGTGGGCTCGTCTCGGCGATCCTCATCTGGGCGCTCGAGCACGACTACATCGACGCCGCGCTCGTGTCCTACCTCGAGGGCGGCGAGGCCGGATCGTGGAAGGCGGTTCCCGGCGTGGCGGCGAACAAGGACGAGATCCTCGCCTCCGCGGGCAGCCGCTACACCTACTCGGCCAACACCCTCGCCCTCGACGAGGCGCTGGAGGCCGGCCATTCGCGCCTCGCGCTCGTGGGCATGAGCTGCCAGTCCTCGGTGCCGCCGGTGATGTGGGCCCGCAAGGTCGGCAAGATCTCGAAGCCCATCGTGTTCAACCTGGGCCTCCTGTGCTCCAAGACCTTCGACGACGCGATCTTCGAGGAGCTCTTCTGGGCCAAGTACGGCCTGGCCAAGGAGCACATGGTCAAGATGAACATCAAGGGCGTCTTCCAGATCTGGATGGACGACGGGGCGTACCACGAGATCAACCTGAAGGAGTGCCACGCCTGGACCCGTGAGGGGTGCACGCACTGCCCCGACTTCGCCGCGGAGCACGCCGACATCTCGTGCGGCGGCATCGGCGAGAACGCCAACTGGACGCTCACGATCGTCCGCACCGACCTCGGCCGGGAGATCGTCTCGCGCATGGTCGCCGACGGCGTGATCGAGGCCCGCCCCGGCGACTCCGACCCCGGAGCGATCGCGCTCATGCGCAAGCTGGCGGAGAAGTCGCGGTCGCGGTGGCCCACCACCGCGGAACCCACGGTGCGGGTGGGTCTGCCCGAGCCGAAGAAGAAGGTCGCGGCGGGCTGAGCGACCCGGCCTGGGTCAGGCCGCGCCCTCGGGGTGCGCCTTCTTGCAGGCGTCGTAGACCGAGGCGATGTTCTTCGGCACGGTGATCTCACCGGCCTTCTCCTCCGCCTGCTGCTCCTCGAACTTCTTGGCGTCGTCGAAGGGCACCTTCTCCACAAGGCCCTTGTAGACGCACTGGCAGTAGGCGGCCGAACCCAGCGTGGGGTTGCGGTACTTGCCCTGGTCGTTCGGCTCCACCCCGGTGCAGCCGATCATCAGGTTCTTCTCGTACTGCTCGCCGTACTCACGCGGCTGCTGGTTCTGGCTGCAGCCGGCGAGCAGCATCACGACGGACACCGCGGCCAGGACGACGGCGGCGGGACGGGAACGGCGGGGCATCGGACACCTCGGAGCGACCACGGGACGCCCACCGTAGTGGCGGCCCAGCGGCCGGTCACAACGCCGCTCGGCCCCCATGCCGACGGGGCGCCCCCTGGGGGGCGCCCCGTCGACGGAGGGCTGGGTTGGGGGGAACGGGCCCGCGTCAGTCGATGGCGAGGGCGAGATCGGGGTCGTAGTCGAACATCGAGGGCGCCGCGGTCACCTCGGCGACGGCCACGGTCGGGAGCGGACGGTCGGCGGGGCCGGTGCCCGCACCCACGAGGGACGCCCACAGGCCGCGGGGGCCCCGGGGCACCACGTCGGAGCCCTCGCCCACATGGGCGTCGAGGAGATCGGCGAGTGCCGCAGGGGCCGGGGCCACCGGGAGGTTCGCGTCGTGGAGTGCTCGCATGTGGGCAGTGTCACCCAAACCGGACGCCCACGGGGAGGGCCGAACGACCCATCCTGCGCTGAATGGTCCGGGCGGCCCGGGACGCTGGGCCGGACGGCCCAGTACCGCTCGGACGCCCCGGCACCGTTCAATCGGCACTGGCGAGCTCGCGGGCCCGGACCAGCACCGCGTCGAGCATCGGTTCGGTGAGCCGCCCGGTGAAGGTGTTCTGTTGGCTCACGTGGTAGCAGCCCAGGAGCACCCGGCCGTCGGGGGCACCGACCTCGACGCCGTGACCGAAGCGCGGCGCGGGCCGGATGCCGACCAGGCGGGCCGCCTCCCCGAAGCCGAACCCGCCGAGCGCGACCACCACGCGCACCCGGGCGAGCAGGGCCACCTCCTCCTCCAGCCAGTGCCGGCACTCGTCGCGTTCCGCCGGCGTGGGCTTGTTGGCGGGCGGCGCGCACCGCACCGGGGCGGTGATGAACGCGTCGGTGAGCTCGAGGCCGTCGTCGCGGTCGGTCGACGTGGGCTGGTTCGCGAACCCGGTGCGGTGCAGGGCCGCGTAGAGGAAGTCCCCGGAGCGGTCACCGGTGAACATCCGCCCCGTCCGGTTGGCGCCGTGCGCCGCCGGGGCGAGCCCGACCACGAGCACCCGGGCCGCCGGGTCCCCGAAACCCGGCACCGGCCGGCCCCAGTACTCCTGGTCGCGGAACGCGGCGCGCTTCTCCCGCGCCACCTCCTCGCGCCACGCGACGAGCCGGGGGCAGGCCCGGCACGCCGTGATCTCCGCCTCCAGCGCCTGCAGGGCCCGCACGGTCGGAGCATAGGATCCGCAACGTGGCACCCTCCTCCCGCGCCGGCCGGCGCCGCCCACCGGATCCGACGCTGATCCTGCTCGTGCGCCACGGCCGCACCGCCACCACCGGCACCGTGCTGCCGGGGCGGGCGCCGGGCCTGCACCTCTCCGACGAGGGCCGGGCCCAGGCGGAGCACGCAGGCGCCCGGATCGGCGCCCTCCGCCGGGTGGACGCAGTGGTGGCGTCGCCGCTCGAGCGCACCCGCGAGACCGCGGCGCCGATCGCCCGGGCCCGCGAGCTGCGGGTGCGCACCCGCCGGGGCCTCCTCGAGTGCGACTTCGGCGAGTGGACGGGCCGCAAGCTGGCGGACCTGCGCAAGCTGCCCGAGTGGTCGCGCGTGCAGTCGTCCCCCTCCGGGTTCCGGTTCCCCGGCGGCGAGTCGTTCGCCGAGATGCAGCTGCGCATCTGGGACGAGCTCGAGCGGCTCGTGGCCGACCACCCGGGCGGCACCGTCGTGGCGGTCTCACACGCGGACCCGATCAAGGCCGCCGTGGCCATGGCCACGGGCGTGCACCTCGACCTGTTCCAGCGGATCGTGGTGAGCCCGTGCTCGGTGACGCCGCTCCTCTTCACCGCCGGCGGCCCCGTGGTGCTCGCGGTCAACAGCACCGGCGACGACCTGACCACGCTGGCGCCCTCATGACCCGGTCCTTCAGCTTCGACCAGCTCGACGCCTTCGTGGCCGGCGCCGTGGGCCCGCCCGGCGCGCGCACCTTCTACCTGCAGGCCCGCTCGGGCACGCAGGTGGTGTCGTTCAAGGCGGAGAAGGAGCAGGTCGGCATGCTCGGCCGCTACCTCGGCCAGCTCGCCTCGGCCATGGGCCCGGTGGAGGCCGATCGCGACGTCGTGGGACTGGTCGAACCGGTCGAGCCCGAGTGGGCGGTGGGGTCGCTCGCCGTGGGCGTCGACGAGGAGGCCGGCGTGATCCACGTGACGGCCGAGGAGCTCACGGCCGACGAGGACACCTTCGGCGACGACGTGACCGACGAGCTGATCGACGAGCTGCTCGAGATCGAACCCGACGACGGCGCCGAGGCCCGCTTCACGCTGACGCTCGGCCAGGCCGTGGCGTTCGCCGAGGCCGCCCAGGACCTCATGGAGGCGGGCCGCCCACCGTGTCGCCTGTGCGGTCGGCCGATCGGGCCCGAGGGCCACGCCTGCCCGCGCTGGAACTGACGTGGCCGACCTCGACGGCGACGGCTGGGACGACGACGAGTGGGAGGACGACGGCGAGTGGGAGGACGTCGGCGACCCCGACGACCCCGACGTGGCCGGCACCCGGGTGTTCGAGTACTCGGCCACGGTCGCCCCCGGCGAGGACGGGATGGCGGAACTCCTGCGCACGGGGGAGGTCGAGGTCCTCGGCCGCATGCCCTGGTCGTCGAACGGCACCTACCTGGTGGAGGTGCGTGCGGGCGACGACCACGCGCCCGGCATCTACAAGCCGCTCGCCGGCGAGCGGCCGCTGTGGGACTTCCCCGGTGGCCTGTGGCGCCGTGAGGTGGCGGCCTCGGTGCTGTCCGACGCCCTCGGGTGGGGCCTGGTGCCCCCGACGGTCGCCCGCACCGACGGCCCGTTCGGCGAGGGGTCGCTGCAGGCCTTCGTGCCGGCGCGCTACGAGGAGCACTTCTTCACGCTGCGCGACGACCCCGCCCACGGCGAGGTGCTCCGTCGCCTGTGCGCCTTCGACCTCGTGGCCAACTCCGCGGACCGCAAGGGCGGCCACTGCCTGCTCGACGGCGATGGTCGTGTGTGGGCCATCGACAACGGCCTCACGTTCCACGAGGAGTTCAAGGTGCGCACCGTCATCTGGGACTTCGCGGGCGAGGCGGTGCCCGACCGGCTGCGCGCGGATCTCGACGAGTTCATCGGGCGTGCGCTGCCGGAGGAGCTCGGGACGCTGCTGAGCCGGGCCGAGCGCGAGGCGCTGGTGACCCGGGCGGGCGGCCTGGTCGCGGGCGGGCGCTTCCCGCACGACCCGAGTGGCCGGCGGTACCCGTGGCCGCTCGTGTGAGCCCGGGGCGGAGCCACCGTGGATCGTGACGACCTCGACCGCTGGATCTCCACCGGCGACCTCGACGAGCTGCTCCGCGAGGTCGACCGCTGCGTGGACCGCGGCGACTGGACCGGCTTGGAGCGGCTGCGGGACCGGTCGCGGTCGGCGATCGAGCGCGGCCACCAGCTGTGGCCCGCGGCGTCGTTCGCCGAGTACCGGCTCGCGCTCGAGGCGCCCGGACCGGTGGCGGCCGCCGCCGTGGTCGAGGGCGCCGGGTGGTTCGCACCCGGACCGCTCACCGAGGTGCTCGCGCAGGGCCACGACTGGGACGAGCTCTCTGCCCATCTCATGCCGGGCCCCGCGCGCGACCTCGTGGCGCAGGAGCGGGTCCTGCGCGGCGAGGACCTGACCGGTCGCTGGGACGGGGAGCTGCCGCCCAGGTTGCTGGCCTGGGAACCCGGCTACGAGCTGGCCGAGTACCGGCCCGACGGCGAGGCCCGCATCCCGGCCCCGGAGTTGCCGGCGGCCACCACCCCGTTGCCCGGCGGGGCGCCCCCGGCCGGGTGCCCGGACGGGCTCGACGGGGCCCGGGCGCTGACCGACGCCGTCCGGCACTGGGCCGACCACAGCGACGGGCGCGTGCGGGCCGTGTCGGTGGAGGGCACCGCGGCGGACGCGGTGCGCGCGGTGACCGCCCTCGGCGAGAACGACCGTGGCGCGGCCCCCACGACGGTCAGCATCGGCGTGGCCGACGCCGCGGCGCTGCTCGGGTGGGCCGCCGCGTCCGGCGGGGCGCACGGCCGGCGGCGCGGGGCGGCGACCGGGCGGTGGGAGGCGTGGTGGGCGCTCGCCGTGCTCACCGGCCTGGACGACCACTGGCCGGTCGATCCGGGCCCCGCCGCGGAGGAGCTGCGGTGGTTCCGGTGGGCCGCGGGACCGGAGACCGGCTGGGTGTGCCGGCTCGCGGTGGAGGACCCCGACGACGGTCTGGCCTGGGCCCTCGACGCCACCGACCGCACCTCCGAGAAATAGGGGTCCGCAACGCCCGAAACGGGCGTGCAGGATCCAGAGAACCGGTGGGCCGGGTCAGGGACCGAGCACGCGGGTCAGGTAGGCGTTGCGGAAGGTGCGGTCGGGGTCCATCCGGTCGCGCAGCGCGAGGAACCCGTCCCATCCCGGGTACACCGGCGCCAGATCGGCTGCGGTGCGGTGGTGGAGCTTGCCCCAGTGCGGCCGGCCGTCGAGTTCCGACAGCGCCGCCTCGACCCGCCGGAAGTACGGCTCGTGGGGCATGTCCCGGTACATGTGGACCGCCACGTACCCGCTGTCACGGCCCGACGCGGTGGAGAGCGTGATGTCGTCGCCGCGCACGGCCCGCACCTCCACCGGGAACGACACGGGGTGACCGAGCTCGCCGACGATGCGTCGCACGCGTTGCACGGCCTCGACCGTCGCCGCGAGCGGCACCGAGTACTCCATCTCCACGAAGCGCACGTCACGCGGGGAGGCGAAGACCCGGTACGAGCGGTCGTTGTACTCGACCCGGCCCGAGGAGGGCAGCAGTCGGCTGAGCCGCGGCAGGGCCGACGGCCGGAGCGTGCCGAGCCGGTTCACGAGGCCGAAGGCCAGGTTGGGCCCCCACCGGTCCTGCACGAACTCGTCCCACCGCGACCGAGGGGCCGGCGGCTCGTGGTTGCGGCGGTTCGTCTTGGTGAGCGCCCAGCCGGTGCCCGGCACCCAGAAGAACTCGAAGTGGTCGTGGTCGCGGACGAGGTCGTCGAAGGCCTCGAGCACCTCGTCCACCCGCCGCGGCTCCTCCACGGCGTGGAGGTGGAACGCCGGCACCACCCGCAGGGTCACCGTGGACAGCACGCCCAGCGCGCCGATGCCGGCGCGGGCCGCGGCGAACACCTCGGGATGGCGGTCGGCCGAGCACTCGACGACCTCGCCGCGGCCGTCGACGATCCGGAGCCCGACGATCGCCGAGGACAGGTTGCGGAACCCGAGGCCGGTGCCGTGGGTGGCGGTGGCGGTGGCCCCGGCCACCGACTGCACGTCGATGTCGCCGAGGTTCTCGAGCGCCAGGCCCCGCGCCCACAGCGCGGCGGACAGCTCCCGCAGCCGGATCCCCGCCTGCACCGTCACCCGGCAGGCGTCGCGGTCCACCGACAGCACCCGACCGTACGCGGACAGGTCCAGCAGCACGCCGTCGGTGAGGGCGATGTCGGTGAAGGAGTGACCGGCCCCGACCGCCTTCACCGCCCGTCCCTGCTCCGCGGCGAGCGCCACGATGCGGCACAGCTCGGCCTCGGTGGTGGGGCGCAGCACCGGCACGCGGCACCGCTGGTTGCCCGCCCAGTTGGACCACCAGACCGGACGTTCCGACCCGCCGCCACGCCCGGGCCCGGACGCGCCGGAGGCCCCCGTGAGGGGGCCTCCGGTCGGCACGTCGGTCGTGCTCATGCGCTCGGCGACGGAACCGCTCAGCGGTTCTGCAGCGCCTCGATGAGCTTGGGCAGGACCTTGTTCACGTCGCCCACGATCCCGAGGTCGGCCACCGAGAAGATCGGGGCCTCCGGGTCCTTGTTGATGGCGATGATGTTCTTCGAGCCCTTCATGCCCACCAGGTGCTGGGTGGCGCCGGAGATGCCCGCCGCGATGTACACGTTGGGCTTCACGACCTTGCCGGTCTGGCCCACCTGGTACGAGTAGGGCACCCAGCCGGCGTCGACGATCGCCCGGGACGCACCCGGCGCGGCGCCGAGGGCCTTGGCGAGGTCCTCCACCATCTGGAACTTCTCGCTCTCACCGAGGCCACGGCCGCCGGAGACGACGATGTCGGCGTCGTCGAGCGACGGGCCCGTCTTCTCCTCGACGAAGCGGTTGGTGACCACCGCGGCGCCGGTGGCACCGAGGTCGCCCACGGCCAGCTCGGACACCGCCGCGGGGCCGCCGCCGGACTCCTCCGCGGCGAACGACTTCGGGCGCACCAGGAAGATGTTCACCTTGTCGGTGGTGAACTTGGTGATCACGTCGGTGGTGCCGCCGAAGATCGGCTCCACACCGGCGAGGCCGCCGTCGCGCTCCACGAGGTCGACCACGTTGGTGATGACCGGCGCGTCGACCTTCACCGACAGGCGCCCGGCCACGTCGCGGCCCTCGTAGCTGGTGGCGAGCAGCACGGCGTCGGGGCCGTTGCCGGCCGCGACCGCACCGGCGATGGCGGAGGCCACGGCTGGACCGAGGAGCTTGCCATCGGTGCCGTTCACCTGGTGCACGGCGGTGGCGCCGTGGGCACCGGCCGCGGCGGCCACGTCATCGGCGGCCACGGTCACGACCTCGACGGTGTCCGCGAGGGACCGCGCCTTGGTGAGCATCTCGAGGGTGGTGTTGGACACCTTGCCGTCCGCCGCCTCGGCGAACACCCAGATCTTGGAAACCGTCATGTCTCAGTCCTCTTCTCTCAGGTGTCCGGCTCAGATGATCTTCATCTCGGCGAGGTAGTCCACGACCTTCTGGAAGCCCTCACCGTCGTCCTCGATGATCGTCCCGGCCTCGCGGGCCTCGGCCTCGGCGACCTCGACGATCTCCTGGCCGCCACCGGCCCAGCCGACGGAGCCGGCGTCGATGCCCAGGTCCGCGACGGTGACCTCGTCGACCGGCTTGGACTTCGCGGCCATGATCCCCTTGAACGACGGGTACCGGGGCTCCACCACACCGGCGGTCACGGAGACCACCGCGGGGAGCGGGCACTCGACGTCGTCGTAGCCGGCCTCGGTCTGGCGCTGCACCTTGGCGGAGCCGCCGTCGATGTTGATCGACTTGGCGAACGTGACCGACGGGAGGCCGAGCAGCTCGGCGACCTGCTCGGGCACGGTGCCGGTGTAGCCGTCGGAGGACTCGGTGGCGGTGAGGATCAGATCCGCGGAGCCGGCCCGCTCGATCGCCTTGGCGAGCACCTTCGAGGTCCCCAGGGCGTCGGTGCCCTTCAGCGCGTCGTCGGAGACGAGCACGGCCTTGGCCGCACCCATCGCCAGCGCGGTGCGCAGGCCACCGACCTCGCTGTTCGGCGCCATGGAGACCAGCGTCACCTCGCCGCCGCCGGCGGCGTCCACCAGCTGCAGCGCCATCTCGACGCCGTAGCTGTCGGACTCGTCGAGAATGAGCTTGCCGTCCCGCTTGAGGGTCTTGGTCGAGGGATCCAACGCGCCCGGGTCGGCCGGGTCGGGGATCTGCTTCACACACACGACGACGTTCATGGCCGGAAGTTTGCCGCGGGCTACCCGCCGGTAACAAAAGCACCCGGCTCGCCCGCCACGGCGACGGTCGGTGAGACTCCCGGCCGTGCTGGTGCACCTCCTGCTGAACACCCGGGCGTCGTCGGTGACGCCCGACGCGGTGGAGGCGGTGCGCGACGCCCTGGCCGCCCGCCACGAGGTGGCGCTCGCCCCCACCCGCGCCCCCCGCCACGCCGCCGAGCTCGCCGCCGACGCCCGCGCCGCGGGCGCGGGCTGCGTCGCGGTGCTCGGCGGTGACGGCACGATGAACGAGGCCGCAGGCGCGCTGGTGGGCGGGGACTGCGCCGTGGCCCCGCTGCCCGGCGGGTCCACCAGCGTGCTGTCGAGGTCGCTCGGCTACCCGGGCGACCCGGCGGCGGCCGCTGCGGCGGTGGCCGCGGCGCTCGAGGCCGGGCACGTGGATCGCATCGGCGTGGGCCTCGCCGAGCCCGCCGGTGGCGAGGGCCGCCACTTCGTCTGCCACGTGGGGATCGGCTGGGACGCGGCGCTGGTGGCCGAGGTGGAGCGGTACCGGCGGCGGCTGCACCGTGCCAACCACGCCCTGTTCGTGGCCGCGGGGCTCCGCACCTTCTTCGCGGGCTACGACCGCGCCGAGCCCCACTTCACGGTCTCGTTCCCGGGCCGGGCGCACCCGCACTCGGTGGAGGGCGCGTTCAGCCTGGTGCTCAACAGCGACCCCTACACCTTCGTGGGGTCGCGGCCGTTCGTGGTGGCCCCCGCCGCGGACCGCCACCGACCGTTCGCCGTGGCCACGGTGCGCGACATGGCCGCGCTGCCGTTCCTGCGGACCATGGCCGGCGCGTTGCGCGGGAAGGGCCTGCGGCCGTCGGCCAACCTCGACACCCGCGAGGACGTGTCGGAGGTGGTGTTCACCCGGCGGACGACCATGCCGTACCAGCTCGACGGCGACCTCATCGGCGACGTCGCCGAGCTCCGCGTGCGCCACCTCCCCGACGCGCTGCCGGTGGTGGTGCCGGACGCGGACGACCTCAGCGACCCAGGGCGCCCAGGGCCGCCGCTGGCACGTTGGTGATCACGGCGTCGACGCCGAGCGCGGCCAGCTCGGCCACCCGGCCGGGGTCGTCGACGGTCCAGGTGTTCACCGCCAACCCGAGCCCCCGGCACCGCGCCATCAGCTCCTCGTCGACGAACGGGTCCCACGGATGGAGCGCGCCGTGGCCGGCCGCGGCTGCGGCCTCGGGGGCGTCCGGCCATGCGTTCAGGTCGAACAGCAGCTGACCGGTGGCGAGCGACGGGTCGGCCGCCTTCACCGCGGCGAGGGTCGCCACGTCGAAGCTCGACACCAGGATCCGGTCCTCCGCGCCCGCCGCGGCCCGCCGCCGCAGTTCGTCCACCACGGCGACCGCCGGGGCGGTCGACCACTCGACCCCGTCGCCGAGGTCGCCGGGGGTGTTCTTGATCTCGACGTTGACCAGCGCGGCGCGGCAGACGTCGAGCACCTCGGACAGGAGGGGCACGCCGTCGGGACGGTCGCCCGCGGGGGTGGACCACACCGTTCGCCCGTCGCGATACCACGCATCGTGGTGGATGATCAGGGAGCCGTCCTCCACCAGGCGGACGTCGAGTTCGACGCCGTCGGCCCCCTGTTCCAGGGCGGCCGCGAAGGCCTCCAGGGTGTTCTCGGGGTGGTCGGACGACGCCCCTCGGTGGCCGAGAACGGCAGTTGGTGACCCGCTCGTCATCATGAGGAAACTTTTCCTTTACACGGAGGGTGGTCGGCAGTACTTTCGAGCTTGTTCACGGATTCACAAGTTCCCAGCCCCTCGGCGGGAAACCCGAATCCACCCGATCATGCACCGGACGGGCCTCGGCGCGTCCACGACCCCCGACGGAGGATCCTGTGGCCCTCACCTCCAGCCGCAGCCTGAACACGGCACTGGACGACTGGCGGGCGGAGTCCGCCTGCCGCGACACCGACCCGGCGCTCTTCTTCCCGGTCGGCACCACCGGCCCTGCGCTCGAGCAGATCGCGGCGGCCAAGGCCGTGTGCGACGCCTGTGACGCCAAGACCGAGTGTCTCGAGTTCGCCCTGAGCACGAACCAGGACTCCGGCGTGTGGGGCGGCACCTCCGAGGAGGAGCGCCGCAAGCTGCGCCGTGCCTGGGTCGCCGCCCAGCGCAAGCAGCAGCAGGCCGCCGCCGTCTGAGGCAGTG
>JBMOJH010000003.1:0-70206 GCA_049316905.1 Microthrixaceae bacterium
CAAGGATGGTAGACTTCCTCCATGTCGCTCGACCCCAACACCTGGACACTCAAGACGCAGGAGGCCGTGAACGCCGCCGCCCAGTCGGCCCGCGAGCGCTCCAACCCCGAGATCACCCCCGACCACCTCCTCGCCGCCCTGCTCCGTCAGGACGACGGCGTGGTCCTCCCGGTCATCCGCAAGCTCGGCGTGCAGCCGCTCGCACTCCGCAACGTCGCGGACGAGGCGGTCGCCGAGCTTCCCACCGCCTACGGCACCGACACCAAGCCCGCCCGCTCGTTCGTCGCCCTCTTCGACCGGGCCGATGCGGAGCGCAAGGAGCTCACCGACGAGTACCTGTCGACGGAACACCTGCTGCTCGCCCTCGTGGACGCCGACTCGGCCCGGCCGGTCGGCGACCGCCGCTTCGGTGAACTCACGCGCGAGCAGGTCCTGGCGGCCCTCGCCGAGGTGCGGGGCAGCCAGCGGGTCACCTCGCAGAACCCCGAGGACACCTTCCAGGCCCTGGAGAAGTACGGCCGGGACCTCACCGACGACGCCCGGGCCGGCCGGCTCGATCCGGTCATCGGCCGCGACGAGGAGATCCGTCGCGTGGTGCAGGTGCTCAGCCGACGCACCAAGAACAACCCCGTGCTCATCGGCGAGCCCGGTGTGGGCAAGACCGCCGTGGTGGAGGGCCTGGCCCAGCGCATCGTGGAGGGTGACGTGCCCGACTCGCTGCGTGACAAGCGCCTGATCGCGCTCGATCTGGCGTCGATGGTCGCCGGCGCCAAGTACCGCGGAGAGTTCGAGGAGCGGCTCAAGGCGGTGCTGAACGAGATCAAGGACTCCGACGGTGAGGTCATCACCTTCATCGACGAGATGCACACCGTGGTGGGTGCCGGCGGCACCGGCGAGGGCGCCATGGACGCGGGCAACATGCTCAAGCCGATGCTCGCCCGGGGCGAGCTGCGGATGGTGGGCGCCACCACGCTCGACGAGTTCCGCAAGTACATCGAGAAGGACCCGGCCCTCGAGCGGCGGTTCCAGCAGGTCTACGTGGGCGAGCCGTCGGTGGAGAACACCATCGCCATCCTGCGCGGCCTCAAGGAGCGCTACGAGGTGCACCACGGCGTGCGCATCCAGGACTCCGCCCTGGTCGCCGCGGCCGTGCTGTCGGACCGCTACCTCACCGGCCGCTTCATGCCCGACAAGGCCATCGACCTCGTCGACGAGGCCGCGTCGAGCCTGCGCATCGAGATCGACTCGGTGCCCACCGAGATCGACGTCGTCGAGCGCCGCATCCGCGGCCTCGAGATCGAGCGCGTGGCGCTGGCCAAGGAGACCGACGCGGCCTCGGCCGAGCGCCTCGCCGCGCTCGACGAGGAGCTTGCCAACCTGCGCGAGCAGGCCGACTCCATGCGGGCCCACTGGCAGTCCGAGAAGGACGCCATCACCCACATCCAGGAGCTCAAGGAGCGCCTCGAGTCCGTCCGGGCCGAGGCGGAGCGCTGCGAGCGCGACGGCGACTACAGCAGGGCCTCGGAGCTCACCTACGGGCACCTCCCCGTCGTCCAGCGCGAGGTGGATGCGGCCTCGGCCGAGCTCGCCGAGCTGCAGTCCGAGCGCAAGATGCTGAAGGAGGAGGTCGACGAGGAGGACATCGCCAAGGTGGTCTCGCGCTGGACCGGCGTGCCCACGTCCCGCCTGATGGAGGGCGAGATGTCCAAGCTCGTCCGCCTCGAGGACGTGCTCCACCAGCGGGTGGTCGGCCAGGACGAGGCCGTCGAGGCCGTGGCCAACGCGATCCGGCGGAGCCGGGCCGGCCTGTCGGACCCCGACCGCCCGATCGGCAGCTTCCTGTTCCTCGGCCCCACCGGTGTGGGCAAGACGGAGCTGGCGCGGAGCCTCGCGGACTTCCTCTTCGACGACGAGCGGGCGATGGTCCGCCTCGACATGAGCGAGTACATGGAGAAGCACACGGTGAGCCGCCTGATCGGTGCGCCCCCCGGCTACGTCGGCTACGACGCCGGCGGCCAGCTCACCGAGGCGGTGCGTCGCCGGCCGTACGCGGTGGTGCTCCTCGACGAGGTGGAGAAGGCGCACCCGGACGTGTTCAACGTCCTGCTGCAGCTCCTCGACGACGGTCGTCTCACCGACGGCCAGGGCCGCACCGTGGACTTCACCAACGTCGTGCTGATCATGACGTCGAATCTGCCCGGCGATCCCCGCGACTTCTTCCGTCCGGAGTTCATCAACCGGGTCGACGAGATCGTGCGGTTCCGGCCGCTCGGCGAGGCCGACCTCGAGGGCATCGTCGGGATCCAGCTGGAGCACCTGCGCCGCCGGCTGGCCGAGCGCAGGATCACCCTGGTGGTGACCGCGGAGGCGATGGCCCGGCTCGCCGCCGACGGCTACGACCCGGCCTTCGGTGCCCGGCCGCTCAAGCGGCTCATCCAGAAGCAGATCGGCGACCGCCTCGCCATGGCCATCCTCGAGGGCAAGGTCGCCGAGGGCGACACCGTGACCCTCGACGTGGTCGACGGGGCCTACTCGCTGGCCTGAGCCCCCGCGGTCCGACGCCCCCCGGATCCGTCCCACCGGCTCCCGGACCTTCCGTCCGGGAGCCGGTGCGCGCCGGCCCTGACGGTTGCCGGGGCCGCGCCGGTACAGTGCCCGGGATGGCAAGGGGGCGACGGCCGGCGGGGGGTCCGCGGTGAGCGGTGGGACGGGCCCGACCGGGGCGGCTGCGCCGACGGACGCGACCGACCGACCGGCCCTTCGCACCTCCGGCGGTCAGCTCGTGCGCATCGGGCTGCTGCTCAGCCTGGTGGTGGTCGCACTCGGCTCGCTGCTCTTCGGCCGGTACGACTGGACCGGCATCCCGCTCGCACGGAATCCGGCGACGGACATCAAGGTGGTGTCCGAGCGCTGCACGGCCCAGATCCAGCCCTACACCACGGAGTCGGGACGGGTGGTCGGGCCGATCGTCATCGACGAGCAGCAGTACATGGCCCTCGTGCAGTACTACCGGGGCGTTCCGCGGGACCAGCTGCAGATCGGTGAGGACCACTGCCTGTTCGACCCGTTCACCTTCCGGTCCGGTACGTCCTGGATCGCGCACTGGCTGCCCTTCGAGGAAGGCCTGTCCCTCTCGATCGTGAACCTGTCGGGCACGCTGCTCGCGCTCTGGTTCCTGCTGCTCACCCTGCGCGCCCTGGGCTACTCGCCGCGGGTGGTCCTGACCTGCGGCGCCCTCTTCGCCGTGAGCTGGAACGTGTTGTTCTTCGGCGCGGCGATCCTGGTCGACGCCACGGTGGTGGCCCTCGTCGCGTTGGGCGCCTACCTGCTGGCGCTTCGCCGGCCCTGGCTGCTGTGTCCGGTTCTTCTGCTCGGCTACCCGATCAAGGAGACCGTCGGGATCCTCGTGCCGGTGTTGTTCGTGTGGGCGTTCCAGGAGTACCGCGCCGGGCGACGGACCCTGGCCCGTGCGGCGGCGCCGGCGGTCGTGGCCGCGGCGTGCTTCGTGGTGGGCGTGGCGTTCTGGAGGGGCGCGCTGCCGTCTCCCGACGCGGCGTGGCCCGTGACCCCGAACCTGAGCTCCATGGGGTGGAACCTCGGGAATCCGTTCGGCCTCATCGCCCTGCTGGTGGGTGCATTCCCGTACGTGGTCCTCGCGTTCCTGGGTTACCGGGTGCGGGCCCGTGCCGAGGGGTGGTTCCACGGGTTGATCGACTGGGCCGTGGTCGGCGTGGTCATCGCGCTCGGCATCAACTTCTGGGCCTTCATCACGGTGAAGACCTCTCCCCGCCTGTTCTGGATCGGCATCCCGTTCTGCCTCGTCCTGGCTGCGCGCTGGCTCGCCCAGGGCCGTGCCGGCGACAGCCTGGAGCGGCTGCGCCTACCGGCGTCGCTCGTCGGCTGAGATCGCCGGACCGGACGCGCCGGTCCGCCGGCCGCCGAGGCCCGGCTACGCTGACTCGTTCCCCGGAACCGGCCCGACCGGGCCGCCGGGGTCAGTTCGACGCAGGAACAGGAGTGCGGCGTGCCGGCAACCGTCGTGGTGGGCACCCAGTGGGGTGATGAGGGCAAGGGCAAGCTCACCGACCTCATCGCCAAGGAGATGCAGCTCGTGGTCCGCTACCAGGGGGGCCACAACGCCGGCCACACCCTGGTGGTCGACGGCGAGTCGTTCGCCCTGCAGCTCGTGCCCTCAGGGGTGCTCTACGACCACATCACCCCGGTCATCGGCAACGGTGTGGTGGTCGACCCGTTCGTGCTGCTGAGCGAGATCGACACCCTCGAGGCGAAGGGCGTGGACTGCTCCCGGCTGCGGGTGTCGGGCAACGCCCACCTGATCCTCCCGTACCACCAGGAGCTCGACCGCCTCACGGAGCGGTACCTCGGCAAGAACAAGCTCGGTACGACCAAGCGGGGCATCGGGCCCAGCTACGCCGACAAGGCGATGCGCGTGGGCATCCGGGTGCAGGATCTGCTCGACCCCAAGATCTTCCGCCAGAAGCTCGAGGCGGTCCTCGCGGACAAGAACAAGGTCTTCGCCAAGGTCTACAACCGCCTGCCCGAGAACCCCGACGACCTCGCGACCCGCGTGCTCGACGAGGTGGTCCCGCGTCTGCAGCCGCACATCGCCGACACGGTCGGCCTGGTGCACGACTCGCTCGAGGCCGGCCAGAACGTGCTCTTCGAGGGCGCGCAGGCCACGTTCCTCGACCTCGACCACGGCACGTACCCGTTCGTCACGTCGTCGAACCCCGTCGCCGGCGGCGCGTGCATCGGTGCCGGCGTGGGGCCCCGTGCCATCTCCCGCGTGGTCGGCATCGCGAAGGCCTACGTCACCCGCGTGGGCGCGGGTCCGTTCCCGACGGAGCTGTTCGACGAGGTGGGCGACACGCTGGTGGAACGGGGCCGCGAGTTCGGAACCAACACCGGCCGTCGTCGCCGGCCGGGGTGGTTCGACGCGGTGATGCTCCGCCAGGCCGTGCGGCTCAATTCGCTGTCGGAGCTCGCCATCACCAAGCTCGACATCCTCGACACGCTCGAGACGCTGAAGGTCTGCGTGGCCTACGACGTGGACGGCACCCGGCACGACCACCTGCCGTACCACCAGTCGGACCTGCACTCGGCCCGCCCGGTCTACGAGGAGCTGCCCGGTTGGGGCACCGACCTCACGGCGGCCACCGAGCGCCACCAGTTGCCCGCGCAGGCCGTGGCCTACCTGGAGTTCCTCGAGGAGCAGGTGGGCGTGCCCATCACCTACGTGGGTGTGGGCCCGGGCCGCGAGCAGTTCGTCCACTTCTCCGACCCACGGGCCTGACCCCCACCTGCGGGACCCGCCGTGCTCGTCTGGCTGCCCTTCGACGACGCCGAGCGGTACCTGGGCCAGTTGCCGGCGGAAGTCGAGCTCGCGCGCTGGGACGGCAAGGACCCCCTCCCCGACCGCGCGGACGAGGTCGAGGTGCTGGTCCCGCCGTGGTGGCCGAAGGAGGCGGTGGTGCGGGCGCTCCCGCAGCTGCCGCGCCTGCGCCTCGTCCAGATGCTGAACGCCGGCGTGGACTGGATCGCCGACGCCGTGCCCGACGGCGTCGCGCTGTGCAACACCGGCGATGCGAACGCGGTGGAGGTGGCGGAGTGGGCGTTGGCCGTCACCCTCTCGCACCTCCGCGAGCTGCCCGGCTTCGCGGCCGCGCAGGCCGACGGCGTCTGGCGACCGCGGGCCACCCCGACGCTGCGCCGCACCGAGGTGGTGGTCGTGGGCGCCGGCGCGATCGGCCGCGCGCTCGTCCGGATGCTCGGGGCCTGCGACGCCCGGGTCACCCTGGTGGCCCGGACCGCGCGTGACGGGGTGGAGCCGGTGGAGCGGTTGCCGGAGCTGGTCGGGCGGGCCCGCGTCCTGGTGCTCGCCACGGCGCTGACCGAGGGGACCCGCGGGCTGGTGGACGCGGCCCTGCTGGCGCGCCTGCCGGACGGCGCGCTGGTGGTGAACCTCGCGCGCGGCCCGGTGGTCGTCACCGACGACCTGGTGGCCGAGCTGCGCAGCGGCCGCCTGCACGCCGCGCTCGACGTGACCGACCCCGAACCGCTGCCCGAGGGCCATGAGCTGTGGTCGGTGCCCAACCTGGTGGTCACCCCGCACGTGGGCGGCGCCACGGAGAACTTCCTCCCCAACGCGTTCGGCCTCGTGGGCGACCAGCTGCGCCGGCTGGCCGCCGGCGAAGAGCCGGCGTTCCGACTCGACCCCGACCAGTACACCTGATCCGACCGCGGCCCCGGAACCGGGGCGCGGGACGGTGCGGTAGAACTTCGGCCGTGAAGGTCTGTGTGGTCGGTGCTGGTGGACGGGAGCACGCGCTGGCCGACGTGCTCGGCCGCACCGCGGAGGTGGTCGTCACCCCGGGCAGTCCGGGCATCCCCGGTTCGGTCCCGACCGCTGCCGAGGAGATCGACGCCGACCTCTACGTGATCGGGCCGGAGGCGCCGCTGGTCGACGGACTGGCCGACCGGTTGCGCGCCGCCGGGCGCCTCGTGTTCGGCCCCGGCGCCGACGGCGCCCGCCTCGAGGGGTCGAAGGCGTGGATGAAGGAGGTCGTGAGCGCGGCGGGCGTGCCCACCGCGGCGCACGCCACCTTCACGGAGTCCGCCCCGGCGCTCGCGTACCTGGACTCGTGCACGCCGCCGTTCGTCATCAAGACCGACGGCCTCGCCGCGGGCAAAGGCGTGCTCGTCACCGACTCGCTCACCGAGGCCCGCAACGGCGTGGAGGACTACCTCTCCGGCGCGGCCTTCGGTGACGCCGGGCGCCGGCTGGTGATCGAGGAGGGCCTGGTCGGTCCCGAACTGTCGGTCCTCGCGGTCTGCGACGGCACCCGTTCGGTGGCGCTGGCGCCCGCGCAGGACTTCAAGCGGATCGGCGACGGCGACTCCGGCCCGAACACCGGTGGCATGGGCGCCTACTCGCCGGTGCCCTTCGTGGACGACGACACCGTGGCCGACGTGCTGGACCGCTTCGTGGACCCCACCCTCGCCGAGCTGCGCCGCCGGGGAATCGACTACCGCGGGGTGCTCTACGCCGGGTTGATGTTCACCGCCGCGGGCCCCCGCCTGATCGAGTTCAACGTCCGGTTCGGCGACCCGGAGACCCAGGTGGTCCTGCCCCGCCTCACCTCCGACCTCGCCGAGCTGCTGGCCCAGGCCGCGGCGGGCTGCATCGAGACCACGCCGACGTTCGCGGCGGCGGCGCACGTGACGGTGATCCTCGCCGCCGAGGGCTACCCGGGATCGCCCCGCACCGGTGACCGCATCGAGGGCCTGGCGGTGGCCGCGGCCATGGAGGGCGTGGAGGTCTACTGCGCCGGCGTGGCCGCCGACGCCGACGGCGGGCTCGTCACCGCGGGCGGTCGGGTGCTCGACGTGTGCGGCCGCGGGGCCACGCTGGCCGAGGCCCGCGAGCGCGCCTACCGGGCGGCCGCGGAGATCACGTGGCCGGGGGTGCAGTTCCGCACCGACATCGCCGCGGCCGCCGCGGCGGGTTGAGGGCTCCGATGGGCACGGACCTCGACGGCGGCGCGACCGGTCCGGTGGTCGGCGTCGTCGGCGGCGGCCAGCTCGCGCGCATGCTGGCCGAGGCCGCCACCCCGATGGGGGTGCACCTCCGTGTGCTCGCCGCACCCTCCGACGAGGGCGCCACCGAGGTGATCCCCGATGTGGTGGTGGGTCGCGCCGATGATCCCAGGGCGGTGCGCGCCCTCGCCCGCAGCGTCGACGTGGTCACCTTCGACCACGAGAACGTGGACCACGACGTGCTCGCCGAACTCGAGGCCGAGGGCGTGGCGGTGCGCCCGTCGCTCGCCACGCTCCGCTTCAGCGACAAGGCCCACCAGCGCCGGGCGTTCGCCGCGGCCGGCCTGCCGGTGCCCGACTTCGAGGTGCTCGACGGCCGGGACCGCGCCGCGGACGGGGCCGCCGCGGTGGCGTTCGCGGAACGTCACGGCGGCCCGGTGGTGGTGAAGGCCAGTCGCGGTGGGTACGACGGCCGCGGCGTGTGGATGCTGGACGCCGGGACGGTCGCTGCCTTCGTGGAGGAGTGGTCCGGCGCACCGCTGGTGCTGGAGCCGCGGCTCCCGCTCCTCGGCGAGGTGGCGGTGCTGGTCGCCCGCCGTCCGTCGGGCGAGGTGGGCACCTGGCCGGTGCTCGAGACCGTGCAGGTGGACGGCATGTGCGACGAGGTCGTCCTGCCCGCCCCGGTGGACGCGGCGGTCGCCGCCCGCGCCGAGGCGGTGGGCGCGCGGGTGGCCGAGGTGACGGGAGCGGTGGGGGTGCTCGCCGTCGAACTGTTCGTGGTGGACGGCGACGACGGGCCCGAGGTGCTCGTCAACGAGATCGCGCCGCGCGTGCACAACTCCGGCCACCTGACCATCGAGGGGTGCGCCACCTCGCAGTTCGAACAGCACCTCCGCGCCGTGCTCGACTGGCCGCTCGGTCCGACCCGCCCCGTGGCGCCCGTCGCGGTGATGGTCAACGTCGTGGGCGGCGCGGACGGCGACCCCCGGGCCCGTCAGGCGGCCGCACTGGCCCGCATCCCCGAGGCGCACCTCCACCTGTACGGCAAGACCTCACGGCCCGGGCGCAAGATCGGGCACGTCACGGTCCTGGGCGCCGACCGTGGGCCGGTGCGGGCCCGGGCCCGGGAGGCCGCCGACCTGCTGGCCGGCGTGGAAGGATCGGCGTCATGACCGGAGCACCACTCGTGGGCGTGATCATGGGCAGCGCGTCGGACCTCGAGGTGATGCGCCCCGCGGCCGAGGTGCTCGCCGAGTTCGGTGTGCCCCACGAGGTGCGCGTGGTCTCCGCGCACCGCAGCCCGCGCCGCATGGTGGAGTACGCCACCGCGGCCCGCGACGCCGGGCTCCGCGTGATCATCGCCGGTGCCGGTGGTGCGGCCCACCTTCCTGGCATGGTGGCGTCGCTCACCACGCTGCCGGTCATCGGGGTGCCGGTCCCGACCCGTCACCTGGGCGGGACCGACTCGCTGCACTCGATCGTGCAGATGCCCGGCGGTGTGCCGGTGGCGACGATGGCGATCGGCGGCGCGCAGAACGCCGGGCTGATGGCGGTGCGGATCCTCGCGGTGGGCGACGACGCCCTGGCCGAACGCCTCGCGGAGCACCAGGCCGGCCTGGAGCGGTACGCACTCGAACAGGACGCCTCGATCCAGCCCTGACGGGCGGGTCCGTCAGTAGGGCGGTCCGTCAGTAGGTCTGGCGCCAGCTGTCGGGCAGGCGGTCGAAGTCGCCCCACCACTCGTCGCCGCCGGCCTCGCCGCCGGCACCCACCGGGCTCGGGACCGGCTCGGGCACCTCCGCCTCGCGGGCCCGCCGGGCGGCCTCGTGCTCCTTGAGCCGCCGCTTGACGTCCCGCCGACTCATCTTGGCCGGGCGGGCCGTACCGGCGGAGCGCACCCCACCGGCCTCCAACGCGCACGGGATGCACATCGGGGGCCGGGAGTGGCCCTTCGGGAACACCACGCACTCCGGGCAGTGGTCGTGGCCGCAGGAACCGCACACGTACTCGGCCACGGCCATCGGATGTCGCACGCAGGAGGCCATCGGACCCTCGCTCCTCGATCGGCTCCATCTGGGCCATCGGCACGCTCACGCGGTGCCTTGATGATCCATACGGCCCGGATCCGGGTCGGGGCCGGTTCGCCGGGCCTGCGAGAATGGTCCGGTGACCGACGACGCCGCCGACGCTCCCCCCGGGGTGCCCAACGTGCCCAACGTGCTGGCCACCCGGTACGCCAGCACCGAGATGGCGGAGCTGTGGTCGCCCACCCACAAGGTGCGCCTCGAGCGTCGCCTGTGGATCGCGGTCCTCCGGGCCCAGCGCGAGCTCGGCGTGGACGTGCCGGAAGAGGCGATCGACGCCTACGAGGCGGTGGTGGACGAGGTCGACCTTGCGTCGATCGCGGCGCGGGAGCGGGTCACCCGCCACGACGTGAAGGCCCGGATCGAGGAGTTCTCCGACCTGGCCGGCCAGCAGCACGCCCACAAGGGCATGACCAGCCGTGACCTCACCGAGAACGTCGAGCAGCTGCAGGTCCGCCTGGCGCTGGAACTGCTGCGCGACCGGGCCGTGGCCGCGCTGGTGGCCCTGGCGGGGCGGGCCGCGGAGCACTCCGCCACGGTGATCGTCGGGCGCAGCCACAACGTGGCCGCGCAGGCCACCACGCTGGGCAAACGGTTCGCCAACGCGGGCGAGGAGCTCCTCCAGGCCGTGGGTCGGCTCGAGGACCTGCTGGCGCGCTACCCGCTGCGCGGGCTGAAGGGGCCCGTCGGCACCCAGCAGGACCAGCTCGACCTGCTCGACGGTGACCCGGTGGCGATGGCCCGGCTCGAGGCGCGGGTGGCCGAGCACCTCGGCTTCGCGAACGTGCTCGACAACGTCGGCCAGGTGTACCCGCGGTCGCTCGACCTCGACGTGGTGGCCGCGCTCGTGCAGCTGGTCGACGGGCCCAGCTCGCTCGCCACCACGCTGCGGCTGATGGCGGGCAACGAGCTCGTCACCGAGGGCTTCCGCGAGGGCCAGGTGGGCTCGTCCGCGATGCCGCACAAGATGAACGCCCGCAGCTGTGAGCGCATCAACGGCTTCCGGGTGATCCTCAACGGCCACCTCGCGATGGCCGCCGGGCTCGCGGGCGAGCAGTGGAACGAGGGCGACGTCAGCTGCTCGGTGGTGCGCCGCGTGCTCCTGCCCGACGCGTGCTTCGCGGCCGACGGGGTGTTCCAGACATTGCTCGACGTGCTCGCGGGGTTCGGCGCCTACCCCGCCGTGATCGAGCGCGAGCTGCGCCGCTACCTGCCGTTCCTCGCGACCACCAAGGTGCTGATGGCCGCGGTCCGTTCGGGCGTGGGGCGGGAGGAGGCCCACGAGGTGATCAAGGAGCACGCGGTCGGGGTGGCGCTCGGGATGCGCGAGCGGGGGAGCGAGGGCAACGACCTCCTGGAGCGGCTCGCCGCCGATCCCCGTCTGGGGCTCGACGGCGACGCGCTGGCCGCTGCGATGGGCGACCCGATGGGCTTCGTGGGCAACGCGGACGCGCAGGTCGAGGCGTTCGTCGCCACGGTGGGCGAGCTCGCCGAGCGGTACCCGGCCGCGGCGGCGTACACCGGTGAGGAGATCCTCTGATGGCCACCGTGCGCGACGTGCCCGACCTCGGCCTGCCGCAGGTGCACCGCGGCAAGGTCCGCGACCTGTTCGACGCGGGCGACGACCGGCTGCTCATGGTCGCCTCGGACCGGCTGTCGGCGTTC
Source organism: Microthrixaceae bacterium (assembly GCA_049316905.1). Taxonomy (GTDB): domain Bacteria; phylum Actinomycetota; class Acidimicrobiia; order Acidimicrobiales; family Microtrichaceae; genus CAIPVR01. Next base: position 11,307 of record JBMOJH010000003.1, read on the forward strand.
GACGTGGTGATGGACGAGCCCGTGCCCGACAAGGGCCGGGTGCTCACCGCCATGTCGGTGCACTGGTTCGCTGAGCTCGCCGACGTGATCGGCAACCACCTGCTGTCCGACGACCTCGCGGACCTGCCGGAGCCGGCGCGTCGCCCCGAGCTGGCCGGGCGGGTGATGCTCTGCCGCCGCGCCGACATGCTCCCGATCGAGTGCATCGTGCGCGCCTACGTGGCCGGCTCGGCGTGGAAGGAGTACCGGTCGACCGGCACCATCCACGGCATGGCGGCGCCGGAAGGACTCGTGGAGGCGGACCGGCTGCCCGAACCCGTGTTCACCCCGTCCACCAAGGCGGCGGTGGGCGACCACGACGAGAACATCACCTTCGACCGCGCCGTGGAGCTGGTGGGCGGTGACCTCGCGGAACGCGCCCGGGCCGCGAGCCTCGCGATGTTCGCCCGCGCCTCCGCTCGTGCCGAGGCCGCCGGGTTCCTGCTCGCCGACACCAAGTTCGAGCTCGGTCTCGTTCCCGACGGTGACGGTGGCACCGAGCTGGTGGTGGCCGACGAGGTGCTCACACCCGACTCCTCGAGGTACTGGCTGGCGACCGACTGGGCGCCCGGCGCCACCCCGCAGGGCTTCGACAAGCAGCCCGTGCGCGACTTCCTGGAGACCCTCGACTGGGACAAGACTCCGCCGCCGCCCCGCCTCCCCGACGAGGTGGTGGCCGCCACGCGGGAGCGCTACGTCGCCGCCTACGAGCGCATCTGCGGCCGCTCCCTCGCCGAGTGGCCGGGGGCGTGACGCCGTCCGGCTTGGAGGGCCCGGCCGGTGTGGAAGAGTTGGAGCCATGACCTTCGACGCCGTCGTGGAAGTCCGCCTCCGCCCGGGCATCGCCGACCCGCAGGGCGCCACCGTCGAGCGGGCGCTCCCCGCGCTCGGCTTCGAGGGGGTGAGCGGCGTGCAGGTGGGCAAGAGCATCCGCTTCACGGTCGACGCCGCGGACGAGGCGGCGGCCCGCTCGCTGGTCGAGGACCTCTGCCACCGGTTCCTCACCAACCCGGTCATCGAGGACTCGGTGGTCACCGTGACCGCGGCCGCGGTGGCGTGATGCCCCGCCACGTGGCGGTCATCCGCTTCCCGGGCACCAACTGCGAGTTCGACGTGGTCGAGGCCGTCACCGCCGAGGGCGCCACCGCGGACATCGTGTTCCACGACGCCACCTCGCTCGGTACCGCGGACGCCGTGGTCGTGGCCGGCGGGTTCGCCCATGGCGACTACCTGCGGCCCGGCGCCATCGCCCGCTTCTCCCCGGTGATGGAGGCGGTGGCCGCCTTCGCGGCCGACGGGGGCCCGGTGGTGGGCATCTGCAACGGCTTCCAGGTGCTGACCGAGGCCCACCTCCTCCCCGGCGCGCTGCAGAAGAACGCCGGGCTGAAGTTCCGCTGCGGGATGGTGGACCTACGGGTGGACAGCACGGCGTCGGTCCTGACCTCGGCCGCCGAGGAGGGTCAGGTGCTGCGGATCCCGATCAACCACTTCGAGGGGAACTACACGTGTTCGCCGGAGACCCTCACGGAGCTCCGGGCGCAGGACCGGGTGGTGCTGCGCTACGTGGAGAACCCCAACGGTTCGGTCGACGACATCGCCGGCATCTGCAACGAGGGCCGCAACGTGGTGGGCCTGATGCCGCACCCCGAGCGCGCGATCAGCGAGCTGCTCGGGTCCGACGACGGTCGTGTGCTGCTGCGCTCGTTCCTCGCCGCCTGACCCGGCGGGTCAGCGGGTGCCGCGGCCGATCCCGGCCGACGTGAGCACCGCGGCGGGTACACCCACCTCGCGCCAGGCGGCGTACGAGATCCCCTTGCGCTCGCCGTAGGCCTTCGCCGAGCCGACGAACGCCTCCTCCAACGCGGAGAGGTCGACCTGCCCGGTGAGGTGATCCTTCTCGGCCAGGAGGTCGAGGCGTTCCTGGATCAGGGACAGCCGCTTCATGGCGTCGGCGTCCGCGAGCTCCGCGTCGATCTTGTCGAGGCGGGCGTCGATCGACTCGGCGGTGCGCTTCCGACCCCGCTTCGGACGGTGCTGGTCGAGGGCCTCGAGGTAGTTCTTCACCGCCCGGCTCTCGGTCCGACCGGCGGCCATGGCCGCCTTGTGCTCCGGGGTGATTTCCTTCGGTCCGCGCTTGGGCATGGAGTTCATTCCACACCTTCCGGGTGCCCTATTACAACCTTTGTCGTCACGACCCATTGTTGTCGTCCCGTCAACCTCTTCTATTTTCCGTCGTGTCCGTCCGGTCGGGGTCGCCCGGCGTCGGCACGGACGGCGGACCGGAGGGGAGCAACTAGCGTCCGGTCCATGGTCGACCCCGACGCCGGCACGGCACCGTCCGACACCACCCCGCCCGACGACACGCACCGGGCGCTCGGGCTGACCGACGACGAGTACGGGCGCATCTGCGGGACCCTCGGCCGGCACCCGAACCACCTCGAGCTGGCCATGTACTCGGTCATGTGGTCGGAGCACTGCTCGTACAAGAGCAGCCGGATCCACCTGCGTCGCTTCCCGACCGAGGCGCCGTGGGTGCTGGTCGGGCCGGGCGAGGGCGCCGGCGTGGTCGACGTGGGCGACGGGATCGCCGCGGCGCTGCGGATCGAGAGCCACAACCATCCATCCGCCATCGAGCCGTACCAGGGCGCCGCCACCGGCGTGGGGGGCATCCTGCGCGACATCTTCTCCATGGGCGCCCGCCCGATCGCCGTGATGGACCCGTTGCGGTTCGGTCCGCTGTCCGAACCCCGGGCCCGCTGGGTGGCCGAGGGCGTGGTGTCGGGCATCTCGGGCTACGGGAACTCGGTGGGCGTGCCCACCGTGGGCGGCGAGACGGTCTTCGACGAGACGTACGCCGACAACCCCCTCGTGAACGTGCTCTGCCTCGGCGTCATGCCCACGGAGCGCCTGGTGCTGGGCCGGGCCGAGGGTGTGGGCAACCTGGCGGTGCTGCTCGGTTCGACCACCGGACGCGACGGCATCGGCGGCGTGTCGGTGCTCGCGTCCGCGGGCTTCTCCGACGACGAGGCCGACGCTGACAAGCGGCCGAGTGTCCAGGTCGGTGACCCGTACGAGGAGAAGCGCCTGATCGAGGCGTGTCTCGAGCTCCTGGACCGTGACCTCGCCGTGGGCGTGCAGGACCTCGGCGGCGCGGGCATCACGTGCGCGACCTCGGAGACGGCCGCCAAGGGCGGTGCCGGCATGGACGTGACGGTGGACGAGGTGCCGCTCCGCCAGCCCGGCATGGAGCCGTTCGAGGTGATGACCTCCGAGTCCCAGGAGCGGATGCTGGCGATCGTCACGCCCGAACGCCTCGACGAGGTGCTCGCCATCGCGGAGAAGTGGGAGGTGCGCGCCACCGTCATCGGCACGGTCACCGGCTCCGGTCGGCTGCGGGTGGTGGACGCCGCGGGCGAGGCGCTCGCGGACGTGCCGGCGAAGTCGCTGGAGGAGGACGCGCCCCTCTACGACCGTCCCCGCGCCGAGCCCGCCGACCTCGCGGCCCGACGCGCCGACCGGGCCGCCGCACTGCCCGCCCCCGAGGACTGCGCGGCCGACCTCGTGGACATGCTCTGCGACACCTCGTGGGTGTGGTCCCAGTACGACCACATGCTCTTCCTGAACACCGTGGAGGGCCCCGGCGGCGACGCCGCGGTCCTGCGGCTGAAGCACCCGACGACCGGCGTCGACACCGGGCGCGGCCTCGCCCTGACCACCGACGGGAACCACCTGTGGTGCGCGGTGGACCCGCGGGCCGGGAGCGCCATGACGGTGGCCGAGTCGGTGATGAACCTGGCCGTCGTCGGGGCCCGGCCCCTCGCCATGGTCAACTGCATGAACTTCGGGAACCCCGAGCACCCCGAGGTCATGTGGCAGCTCTCCGAGAGCGTCGACGGCCTGTCGGACGCGCTGCGGGCCTTCGGCGTGCCGTGCATCGGCGGCAACGTCAGCCTCTACAACGAGTCCCGCGGGCGCGACATCGACCCCACGCCGATCATCGGCGTGCTCGGCGTGGTGGAGCGTCTCGACCGCCGTCCACCCGGCGTGCGGCTCGTCGACGGCGGCCGGCTGATCCTCGTGGGTGACACCGTGCCGGAGCTCGACGGCTCCCTGTGGGCCGCCCGCCGCGGCCACCGGGGCCGCGGCACCCTCCCCGCGGTCGACCTCGCCGCGGTGGCGGCCGCGGCCGGCGTGGTGCGCGAGCTCGTGGCCTCCGGCCTCGTGCAGGGGGCGCACGACGTGGCCCAGGGCGGGGTCGGCCTGGCCCTCGCGGAGATGGCCGTGGCCTCGGGGGTGGGCTTCACGGCGGCCCGCATCCCGGACCACGCCCACCTCTTCTCGGAGTCCGCCGGCCGGGCCGTGCTGTGCGTCGGCGCCGACCAGGTGCGCCCGGTGCTCGACGTGCTGGAGGCCCACGGCGTGCCGCACGCCCGGATCGGTGCGGCCGCCGGTGACCGCATGGTGGTCAAGGACCTGCTCGACGTGCCGCTCGCGGACGCGGTCACCGCACACCGCGACCGCCTTCCCGGCGCCCTCGGCGGCGGCACCACCCAGGGCTGAGTCGGCCCGCCTTGGGGCCCCCTGTTCAGGGATCGGCCCCGCCGTTAGCCTCTGTGGACGGCCGGACCCGACCCCGCGGGCGGCCGCGAGCGCGGGAGAGGTGCGTGGACCAGGCACTCGGGCGCGTTCTGCGCCCGGCGCTGCTCATCCTGGTGACCCTGCTGGGTTCGTCCGCGCTCGCCGGGTGCCTCGCCCCCGACGCGCCAGACCCCACCGGGACCGCCCCCTTCGGCCGCCTCGAGGCGGTGTTCGCCGACGGTGACGGCATCCGGGTGCAGGGCTGGGCGATCGACCCCGACACCTCGGCCCCCGTGGTCGTCACGATGAGTTCCCAGCAGCGGACGCGGACGTTCGTCGCGAACCTCGAACGACCCGACCTCGCGGGCTACGGCCGGGGAACCGCCCACGGGTTCGACGCCCGGTACCCGGGCCTCGCCCCCGGCCCACGGCAGATCTGCGTCTGGGTGACCAACGTGGGTGCCGGCACCCAGGACCGGCTGCTCGGCTGCACGACCGTCGAGCTCCGCCCGATGGACCCGTTCGGCAACGTGGAGGCGATGGGCTCCCCGGCGCCGGGTCGGGTGCGGGTGATCGGATGGGCGTCCGATCCCGATGCGGGTGGGCCCGTCGAGATCCTGGCGACCGTCGACGGCGCCCCGGCCGACCGGCGGGAGGCCGACGTGTCCCGGCCCGAGCTCGGGGCCTTCCTCGGCGTCCCGCCGCAGCTGGGATTCGACCTCGACCTCCCGGCCACGCCGGGGCGGCACCTGGTGTGTGTCCGGGCGTTCAACCGCGCGGTCGGGGTGGACCGTCTGCTCGGTTGCCAGGACGTGGTGGCGCAGGCGCCGCCGGAGGACCGGCGGCCCACCGGCTCGGTCACGGCGGTGGTGCCGGTGGCCGGCGGGGTCCGCGTGAGCGGCACCGCCACGGACGTGGACGGCGCGGTGGGCTCGGTGCGGGTGGCCGTGCTGGGCGGCGCCACCTCCTCGGTGACGGTGGTCGGGGGCTCGTTCTCGACCACCGTGGCCCTGCCGGTCGGTCCGGCCCGGGTGTGCGTCACCGTGCCCGACGTGGCCTCGCCCCCGGGTCCCTTCCTCGCCGGCGACCGCGCGCTGCCGTGCAGCACGGCCGTGGTGTCGGTCGGCGCGGTCCCCTCCGTCGGCACGTCCGGCGCGCCGGTGTGGACGGCCCCGGTCGGGCCGTCGCCCGCGAGTCCCGTGACCGGGGTGGACCGTGACGCCGGGGTGAGCGTGAGCCTGCGCGACGGTTCGGTGCTCTGGCTCTTCGGTGACAGCACCAAGATCGAGGCCGACGGTTCCTACCGCTACTTCATCAACAACACCGCGGCCTGGGCGACCCGTGACGCGCTCACGGTCACCCGTGACGGCGCCGTCGGCAACTCACCCGTGCAGTTCGCGACCCCCGGCCCCGGCTTCCCGACCTGTCCCGAGGACGCCCCGCGCCAGGCCATGTGGCCGATGTCCGGGGTGGTCGTGGCCGAGGGTTCCCGGGACCGGGTGAACGTGCTGATGGGCAACGTGTGCCTGGGCGACGCGCTCCGCATCGTGCCGATGGGGGTCGCGGTCGTCACGTGGTTGTACGACCCCGCCACCCCGCCCCTCGACCTCCCGATCACGGCCACCGTGGTCAACCAGGCCCTGTTCGCCCCCGGCGAACCCCAGTGGGGGACCGCCGCGGTGGTGGCGAACGACGGACTGGCCTACGCGTACGCGTGCGCGTTCCCGCCCGACGGCGGCCTGCCGACGCAGTACGGGCCGTGCCGCGTGGCCCGCGTGGCGCCGGACCGCGTGGCGGACCGCACGGCGTGGCGCTTCTGGGCCGGCGGTTCCACGTGGTCGGCCAACCAGGGCGCCGCGGTGGAGCTCGTCATGCCGCCGGGGCCCGACGGCACCAGCCCACCCATGCCCGGCTTCTCCGTGCGCGCGGAGCCGACCCAGGGCGTGTACGTGATGGCCTACAGCCCGTGGCCCGGCTTCACCGACCGCGTGCAGGTCCGCGTGGCCACCGCCCCGACCGGGCCGTGGACCGCGCCGGTGGAGGTCAATCTGCCCGGCTGCGCCGACACCGTCACCGGCACCGGCTTCTACTGCTACGCCGGCACCGCGCAGCCGCAGCTCAGCGAACCGGGCCTCCTCGGTCTCGGGTACTACGACCAGCGGGTTCGCGTGGACTCGTCGGGCGGCCAGTACCTGACCGTGAAGGTGCCGTTCTCGGTGGTGGTCATCCCCTGACCGTCGGACGTTTCGCACCCAGCCCGTCGGGTCCACTGCACCTGGGCAACCTGCGCACCGCGTTGCTCGCCTGGTGCTTCGCCCGCTCCGAGGGCGGCCGCTTCCTGGTGCGGATGGAGGACCTGACCACGGGCGCCGCACCGGTCGCCGAGGCCGGGCAGCTGGCCGACCTCGCCACCCTGGGCCTCGACCACGACGGGCCGGTGGAACGCCAGTCCGGACGCCGGGCGCTGCACGACGCCGCGCTCGCCCGGCTGGTGGACGCGGGCCTGACCTACGAGTGCTTCTGCTCGCGCCGCGAGATCCGCGAGGCCGCCGCGGCCCCCCACGGTCCGTCGGAGGAGGGCCGGTATCCCGGTACCTGCCGGGGGCTCACCGGGGCGGAGCGGGCGGAGTGTCGGGCCACCGGACGCGCGCCCGCGTTGCGCCTCCGGGCCGAGGGTGCCCGGGTGGCGGTGACGGACCGGTTGCTCGGCACCACCGAGGCCGTCGTCGACGACATCGTGCTGCGCCGGGCCGACGGCGTGGTGGCCTACAACCTGGCGGTCGTGGTGGACGACGCCGACCAGGGCGTCGACCAGGTCGTCCGGGGCGACGACCTGTGGCACGCCACGCCGGCCCAGGCGCTCCTGCAGGACCTCCTCGAGCTACCGCGGCCGTCGTACGCGCACGTGCCGCTGGTCCTCGGTGCGGACGGGGACCGGCTCGCCAAGCGCCACGGTGCCGTCACCCTCGCCGACCGGACGGCCGCAGGTGAGTCGTCCGCCGCCACACTGGGCCTCCTCGCGGCGTCGTTGGGGCTCGCGGAACCGGGCGAGGAGCCCGACGCGGCCACGGTGCTGGGCCGCTTCCGGCCGGACCGGCTCCCCACCGTTCCGTGGGTCCTCGGAGGGTGACCGCCCGGTCGTGGGGGCCGGATGGGGTGTGCCACGATGGGGTCGTGGCGTTCCCCCCCGGCGAGAACCCCGAGGACCTGCTCGACGAGGTGCTCGACGTGGACGCCGCCAAGCCCCGCGAGGCCTGCGGAGTCTTCGCCGTGTACGCGCCGGGCACGCCGGTGGCCCACCTCGCGTACCTCGGCATCTACGCGCTGCAGCACCGTGGCCAGGAGTCGGCGGGCATCGCCAGCTCCGACGGCGAGCACATCACCGTGGTCAAGGACATGGGTCTGGTGTCCACGGTGTTCGACGACCGCACGCTCGCGGCACTCGACGGCGATCTGGCGATCGGCCACACCCGGTACTCGACCACCGGCTCCAGCATGTGGAAGAACTCCCAGCCGGTGTTCCGCGACGTGGTCCACACGCAGTTCACCCTGGGCCACAACGGCAACCTGGTGAACACCGCCGCGCTGGTGGAGGAGGCCGGGATGCTGCCCGGCACCGTCTCGAGCGACACCGACGCGATGGCCGAGGTGCTCGCGCAGGAGTGCGAGCGCATCGGTGCCGGCGACGACACGCTGATCCGCGCGCTGGAGCGCGTGCTGCCCGGGTTCGAGGGCGCGTTCTCCCTCGTGCTCATGGACCGGCACCGGGTCATCGGCGTGCGTGACCCGCACGGGTTCCGGCCGCTGTGCCTCGGCAAGCTCGACGCCGGCTGGGTGCTCGCCTCGGAGACCCCGGCGCTCGACACGGTGGGCGCCCACTTCGTGCGCGAGCTCGACCCCGGCGAGATGGTGGTCATCGACGAACACGGCGTCCGCTCGATGCGGCCGTTCCCGGACGCCACGCCCGACCCTCGCCTGTGCCTGTTCGAGTTCGTCTACTTCGCCCGGCCCGACAGCCAGCTCTACGGCCGCAACGTGCACCAGGCGCGGGTGCGCATGGGCGAGCAGCTCGCGGACCAGGCGCCGGTGCCCGCGGACCTCGTCATGGGAGTCCCCGAGTCGGGCATCCCCGCGGCGGAGGGCTACTCCCGGCGCTCCGGGATCCCCTTCGGCCACGGCCTGGTGAAGAACCGCTACATCGGCCGGACGTTCATCGCCCCGAGCCAGGAGATGCGGGCGCTCGGCGTACGCATGAAGCTCAACCCGCTCCGGGAGAACATCGAGGGCCGCCGGCTCGTGGTGGTGGACGACTCCATCGTGCGGGGCACCACCACCAAGGCCATGGTGGCGATGCTGCGGGAGGCGGGCGCGGCCGAGGTACACCTGCGGGTCAGCTCGCCGCCGTACCGCTGGCCGTGTTTCTACGGCATGGACACCGGCACGCGGGGCGAGCTGCTCGCCGCGAACCTCGAGGTGGAGGAGATCCGCGACTACCTGAAGGTGGACACCCTGGCCTACCTCACCCTCGAGGGCCTGGTCGACGCGGTGGCCGCGCCCGGGGCCGGCTTCTGCACGGCGTGTCTGACCGGCGAGTACCCGGTGGAGATCCCGGCCGAGGCCGGCAAGGGCGTGCTCGACGGCGGCGCGCCCCCTCCCGAGGGCCAGGGCCCGATGACGGAGACACCGTTGCGGCTGCTCACCGCAGGCGAGCGGGGCATGCCCTCCGAGCAGGCGCAGGCCGGACGAGGGAGCGGACCGACCGGTGGGTGAGACCTACGAGGCGGCCGGCGTCTCCATCGAGGCCGGCGAGCAGGCCGTGGAACGCATCAAGGCCGACGTGCGCTCCACGTTCCGGCCCGAGGTGATCGGTGACATCGGCGGGTTCGGCGGCCTGTTCCGCTTCGACCCCGGCAGTTATCGCGACCCGGTGCTCGTCTCGACCACCGACGGGGTTGGCACGAAGGCCCTCGTGGCCGCCGCGGCGGGGCGCTACTCGACCATCGGCCTCGACCTGGTGGCCATGTGCGTGGACGACCTCGTCTGCCAGGGCGCCGAGCCGCTCTTCTTCCTCGACTACATCTCGATCGGCCGCCTGGAGCCCGAGGTCGTCAAGGACATCGTCGGCGGCGTCGCCGAGGGGTGTCGCCAGGCCGGCTGCGCGCTGGTCGGTGGCGAGATGGCGGAGCATCCCGGCGTGATGGCCGACGGGGAGTTCGACCTGGTCGGCTTCGCCGTCGGCGTGGTGGATCGCGACCGGTTGCTCACCGGCGAGCTGGTGACCCCCGGCGACGTCCTGATCGGCCTGCCGTCGCCCGGGCTGCGCTCCAACGGGTACTCGCTGGCCCGCCGCCTCTACTTCGACGTGGCCGGTCGCTCGCTCGACGACCGGGCCTGGGACGACGGTCATGCCCCGACCGTGGCCGAGGAACTGCTCCGGCCCTCGGTGATCTACGCCCCGGCGGTGCGGGCCCTGCAGGCGTCGGTGCCGGTGCACGCCGTGGCGCACATCACCGGCGGTGGTCTGCCCGGCAACCTGAACCGGTCCCTCGGCCGGAAGGTCGACGCGCTGGTCGACCCCGGCTCGTGGGAGTGGCCCCGCGTGTTCGCCGAACTGCAGCGCATCGGCGACGTGAGCACCGACGAGATGCGCAAGGTCTTCAACCTGGGCATCGGCATGGTGGTGGTGGTGCCGGCGTCGTCGGCCACCCACGCGGTGGACGTGCTGCGCATCCACGGCCAGCGTGCCCGCATCATCGGCGAGGTGGTGCCGGGTCAGGGCGAGGTCCGCTTCTCCGACTGAGCCGGCGCGCCGTGGCCGCGGGGCAGCGGCGGCACTGGGGGCAGTGGGAGCGGGAGGGGGAGCGTGTGCGTCGAGCCCACGGACCAGCTCCGGAATACCTGCGCATTCCTGATGTTGCAGTAGTTGCGTCATCAGACAACTCCGTCAGAGAGAACTGGGAGGTCCGTTCCATGGCGATCGATGTCCGCCCGGCCGACGGCCGGTTCCACACCCGGCTCGGATGGCTGGACAGCCACCACTCGTTCAGCTTCTCCGGCCACTACGACCCCGCCAACACCCATCACGGCCTGCTGCTCGTGCTGAACGACGACGTCGTGGCACCCGCGGCGGGTTTCGGGACGCACGGCCACGCCGACATGGAGATCGTGACCTGGGTGCTCGACGGGACCCTCGAGCACCGCGACTCCGAGGGCCACCACGGGGTCATCCGGCCCGGCGAGGCGCAGCGCATGACGGCGGGCACCGGGATCCGCCATTCGGAGATGAACCCCGACCCGGACCGGCCGGTGCACTTCCTCCAGATGTGGGTTCGGCCCGACACCCCGGGCCTGCCACCCGGCTACGAGCAGGTCGACGTGGCCGCGCGGCTGGACGCCGGCGGGCTGGTGCCCGTGGCGTCGGGCCGCGATGACGAGGGAGCGGTCCGTATCCACCAGCGTGACGCCGTCATGTCGGTGGGCCGGTTGGCGCCGGGCGAGGAGGTCACGCTGCCCGACGAGCCGCACGTCCACCTGTACGTGGCCCGCGGTGCCGTGGAGCTCGATGGGGCGGACGGTCCGCTGGGCGAGGGCGACGCCGTGCGCCTCACCGACGCCGGAGCGGTCCGGCTCGTGGCGCAGGGCGCGGCCGAGGTCGTCGTCTGGGGGACGGCATGAGCGCCCGCGGCGTCCGCGAAATCCTCCCTGCGCACCGCGCCGTGGAGGGCGACGGCTTCGAGGTGCGCCGGCCGTTCCCGGTGCCGGGCCGCGAGCTGGTGGACCCGTTCCTCCTGCTCGACCACCTCGGCCCGGTGGAGCACGCCCCCGGTGCGGCGATCGGCACGCCGGAGCACCCGCACCGCGGATTCGAGACCGTCACCTATCTGCTCGAGGGCGAGCTCGAGCACCGCGACAGCCTGGGGAACCACGGGTTCCTCGGTCCGGGCGACACCCAGTGGATGACGGCGGGCCGGGGCGTCCTGCACCAGGAGGGTCCGAGCGAGCGCCTCCGCACCGAGGGCGGCCGGGTCCACGGCGTGCAGCTCTGGGTGAACCTGCCGGCGGCGGAGAAGATGACCGAACCCGCCTACCAGGACCTCACCGCCGACCGCGTGCCCCGGGTGGAGCCCGGTCCCGGCGCGCGGGCTCGGGTGATCGCGGGCGAGGCCTTCGGTGTGACCGGCCCGGGCCGGACGCGTACGCCGATCACCTACGTGCACCTGAGCCTGGAGCCCGGGGCGACGGCCTCCACGCCGCTGCCGCCGGACCACACGGTGATCGTCTATCCGATGGTGGGCCCGGTCGAGGTCGGCGGGCGCACCCTGGCCGAGGGGGAGCTCGGGCTCCTCGGGCCCGGCGACGCCGTGACCATGACCGGGGCCGGTGACGCCACCACGGAGGTGCTGGTGCTGTCGGGCCGGCCGCTGCACGAGCCCGTGGCGCGCATGGGTCCGTTCGTCATGAACACCCGGGCCGAGCTCGTGGAGGCGGTCGACGACCTGCGGGCCGGGCGGTTCGCCACCGGCTGACCCGGGTACCGTGCCGACATGACGGACTTCCCCCGCCCTCCCGCGCACGGTTCCCTGTCCTCCTGGGACGACTTCCCGGTCCACCAGGTGGCAGAGACCATCCGTCACTCCGCCACGAGCGACCGTAACTTCTACGACCGCTACTACTTCAACTGCCACGCCAACGACGGTTCCGCGTTCCTGATCATGGGGCTCGGCCAGTACCCGAACCTGGCGGTGCAGGACGCCTTCGCGTGTGTGGTGGTGGGGAACGAGCACCGGGTGGTGCGCGCCAGCCGGGAGCTGGGTGACCGGATGGACACGTCCGTGGGGCCGATCAGGGTCGAGGTGGTCGAGCCGCTGGTGTCGTTGCGCGTCGTGTGCGAGCCCAACGAGGAGACCGACATCTCCTTCGACCTCACCTGGCGCGGGGCCATCCCGGCGTTCGAGGAGCCGCGTCAGTACGTGCGCAAGCACGGGCGCGTCCTGTTCGACACCATGCGCCTCGCCCAGACCGGGCGCTGGTCGGGCACCCTCCGCAGCGGCGACCACACCTTCGAGGTCACCCCCGACGGGTGGTGGGGCACCCGTGACCGGAGCTGGGGCGTGCGACCGGTGGGTGAGGCCGAGCCGGCCGGGATCCGCACCGAGGGACAGATGGTCGGGTTCTGGAACTACGTGCCGGTGCAGTTCGACGACCACTCCTTGCTCTACATGGTCAACGAGCTCGACGACGGGTCACGCGTGCTGGAGGAGGCCGTGCGGATCTGGGCCGATCCGGCCCGGGAGCCCGAGTGGCTCGGCCGCCCCGAGCACGACGCGGTGCTCACCCCCGGCACCCGCCACATCGAGCGGTCCACCCTGCGGTTCCCCGACGCCCCGGGTGGCGGGTTCGAGATGACCGTCGAACCGCTCCTCGACTGCTGGCTGATGCACGGCACCGGTTACGGCATCGATCCCGACTGGCGCCACGGCATGTGGCAGGGACCGCTGGTCGTCCAGGGTCGCGAGATGGACTACGTGACGCAGCGCGCCGAGCTGTTCGGGCTGGTCGACCAGGTGGCCCGGGTCACCCAGCACGGCGGCGTGGCCGACGGGGCGGTCGGCCACGGCCTGCACGAGTTCTTCTTCATCGAGGGCTTCGCCCGCTACGGCCTCGTCGGCTGGGACCCGGCGCCGGCCTGACACCCGAGGGCGACGACCGCCGGCCGGATCCGCCGGTGGCGGCGAGGGGCCTCCGGGTGTGATCGGATGGGGGCATGTTCCAGGGACTGCTCATCTTCGCCATCTTCGGCATCGTGCTCGTGGGCGTGTTCGCCGTGATCCTCGGCCGCCGCCGCACCTACGAGGAGCAGGACCCGGCCGACGTCCTGAGCGACGAGGAGTTCCGCCGCATCGAGTTCGGCGACGACCCCGACATCCCCAAGTGAGCGCCGACGCGTCGACCCACGAGCGCCTCGTCGCCCACCTGCTCGAGCACTCCGTCCGCACCGGCGAGTTCACGCTCAAGTCGGGTCGCCGGAGCAACTGGTTCATCGACTCCAAGCAGACCGCGTGCGACCCCGACGGCGTACTCCTCATGGCCGCGGAGGCCCTGACGGTCGTCCCCGACGAGGCCACCGCCATCGGGGGCCTCACCGTGGGGGCGGACCCCGTCGCCTACGGGGTGGCCGCGGTGGCCGCCACCCGGGGGCGGCGGCTGCGCAGCTTCACCATCCGCAAGGAGTCCAAGGACCACGGGGTGACCGGCCGGCTCGCGGGCCCGCTCCGCGCCGGCGACAAGGTGGTCATCACGGAGGACACCGTCACCCGCGGCACGTCGCTGTTCGAGGCCGTGCAGGTGGTCCGGGAGCTCGGTGCCGAGGTGGTGCTGATCATGCCGCTCGTCGACCGGGGCGGCACCTGTGCCGCCATGGCCGAGGACGCCGGGATCGCCTACCGCCCGCTCGTCACGGCGCCCGACCTCGGCTTCTCCTACGAGGGTGCCTGACGCGCGCCGCGCCGGGGGTTCGGTGAGCCTTCGGGGCGGGCGTTAGCCTGCGCCCGGTATGGCAGACACCCCCACCCCCGCCTACTCCGTGCGCATCCGGGTCCGGATGCAGAACGAGCCGGGCATGCTCGGCCGCCTGGCCATCGCCATCGGCGAGGTCGGCGCCAACATCTCGGCCCTGCAGGGCTTCGAGGTGAAGACCGACACCCTCGACGACGACCTCGTGGTCAACTGCTCGTCGGAGGCCCACCAGGACCAGGTGCGTGCCGCGGTGGAGGGCGTCGAGGGCGTGGAGATCCTCGAGTTCGAGGACCGCACCTTCAAGATGCACGAGGGCGGAAAGATCGAGGTCCTGCCGCTGGCGCCGGTGCGCGACGTGGAGGACCTCTCCATGGCCTACACGCCCGGCGTTGCCCGCATCTGCCTCGAGATCGCCAAGAACCCGGCGGCCGCGCACGAGTACACGATCCAGAAGAACACGGTGGCCATCGTCTCCGACGGTTCGGCCGTGCTCGGCCTCGGTGACATCGGCCCGGCCGCGGCCATGCCGGTGATGGAGGGCAAGGCGCTGCTGTTCAAGCACTTCGCCGGCGTGGACGCCTTCCCGATCTGCATCCGCACCAACTCGCCGGACGAGATCATCGAGACGGTCCTGCGGCTCGAGCCCACCTTCGGCGGCATCAACCTCGAGGACATCGCGGCCCCGGGTGCGTTCGAGGTGGAGGAACGCCTCGACGCCGAGATGGACATCCCGGTGTTCCACGACGACCAGCACGGCACGGCGATCGTGACCCTGGCCGCCCTGGAGAACGCGCTGAAGATCGTGGGCAAGGACATCGGCTCGCTCAAGGTCGTGGTGGCCGGCGTGGGCGCGGCCGGCGTGGCCGTGTCGAAGATCCTCATGAACGCGGGCGTGCAGAACGTGATCGGCTGCGACCGCCAGGGTGCGGTCCACACGGGCCGCAGCGACCTCAACTCCTCCAAGCAGTGGTTCGCCGAGCACACGAATCCGGAGAAGCTGACCGGTCCTCTCGCCGAGGTGATGCCGGGTGCCGACGTGTTCATCGGCCTGAGCGGGCCGAACCTCATCACCCGTGAGGACGTGGTGGGGATGGCCAAGGACCCCGTGGTGTTCGCCATGGCCAACCCCGACCCTGAGATCCGTCCCGAGCTGATCCAGGACGTTGCGGCCGTGATCGCCACGGGCCGGTCGGACTTCCCGAACCAGATCAACAACGTGCTGGCCTTCCCGGGCATCTTCCGGGGCGCGCTCGACGCGGGCGCCACCCGGATCACCGAGAACATGAAGGTGGCCGCGGCCCGGGCGATCGCCGCCACGGTGCCGGCCGCCGAGCTCGCGCCGGACCGGATCATCCCCTCGGTGTTCAACCCCGAGGTGGCGCCGAGCGTGGCGCGGGCGTCCGCCGAGGCCGCGCGTGCGGACGGGGTCTGCCGCCGCTGACCGGGTGATCCATCCCGGCGCTCTCGTCGGGAGGGTGGGTGATCAGTACCATGCCGCCCGTGGACGTGACCGTGGCCAGCGGGTCGCCGGGGGAGACGACGTCCACCGACGGGCGACGACTGACGGGGCGACTCGACCAGCTGGTGGCCGGGCGGTGGACCCTCGCCGAGGTGCTGCTCTACGTCGTCGCGGCCGTGGCCGGGTGGTCGGTGCGCTTCGTCCAGGACGACGCGTTCATCACCTACCGCTTCAGCCGGAATCTGGCCCGGGGCGAGGGTCTGGTGTTCAACCCGGGCGAACGGGTCGAGGGCTACACGAACTTCCTCTGGACGGCGCTGCACGCCCTTCCCGAGAAGCTCGGCTGGTCCACCCCGGCGTTCAGCCAGGTGGTGGGCATCGGCATCATGCTCGGCACGGTCGCCGTGTCGCTGCGCCTCGCCCGCCGCCTGTTCGGCGACCCGGCGATGGCGTACCTGGCCACGCTGGCCCTCGTCGCCAACGTCACCTTCATCGGCTACGGCACCGGCGGCCTCGAGACGATGCTGCAGACGCTGCTGGTGATCTCGGTCGCCGCGCTGCTCCTCCCCGTCGGCACCCCGAACTCGGTGGCCGCCGACCGATGGGGCCCGCGCCGCGTGGCGGCCGGGTTCCTCGCAGGCCTCGCCGTGCTGACCCGCATGGACTCCGCGGTGCTGGTGGCGACCTTCGTGCTCGTCCATCTGGTTCAGCAGTGGCGGAGCACTCCGTCCGAGGACGACCCGGCCAGCTCCTCGCGGCTGCCGCACGCCGCGATCTCCCTGGGCCAGATCGCCGTGCCCGCGGCCCTGGTGGTGGTGCCGTGGCTGGTGTGGAAGCTCGACTTCTACGGCGAGGTCCTCCCCAACACGTTCTTCGCGAAGTCGGCGGCCAACCCACTGGTCCCGTTCCTGTTCGGGCTGCTCTACCTGCTGTGCTTCTTCGTCTCCTACGCGGCGTTCCTGCTCATCGGCCGCTTCCGTCGTCTGCGCCGGGAGTTCTTCGCGATCCCCGGCATGGCCCAGGTCTTCGTGGTCGTGCCGGTGTGGATGCTCTACATCTGCGTCGTCGGCGCCGACTTCATGGAGTTCCGCTTCCTGGTGCCGATCCTGCCGGTGCTGGCGCTGCTCGCCGGGTACCTCGTGGACCCGATCCGCTCGACCGGTCGGCAGGTGCTGCTGGTGGGCACGCTGCTCGCGTTCTCCGCCGCCCACGCCGTGGCCCCCACGGTGATCCCCTACCCGGTGCTCACCTTCAGCCAGATCCGGCACTGGCCCACGGAGTCGCGCACCGACTGGCACGCCATGGGCCAGCTCCTCGCGAAGGAGTTCCCCGGCGGTCCCGACGTGCCCGGCCAGCCGGTGGTGGGGGTGGCCCCGCTCGGCGTGATCTCGTACTACTCGGACCTGCCCACGATCGACATGCTGGGCCTCACCGACGCGTGGGTGGCCCGCAACGGCGACGACTGGGACCTCTACTACCCGGGTCACGTGAAGATGGCCCCGGTGCGCTACCTCGAGCGCCGTGACGTGAGCCTGGTCGTGGGCCAACCGCTGACCGAGCAGCCCGACCCGGCCCGCACGAGCTACCGGCTGTCGGAGCTGGTGGTGCTGTGGCCGAACACCGACCTGAAGGTGCTGCCCGACACCGCCAAGGTGATCGAGATCCCGCTGACCGACGACCAGGTGTGGGCCGTGCTCTACCTGCAGCCGAACGCCAAGGTCGACGCGGCCATCGAGCGCAACGGCTGGCGGGTGCTGCCGATCGACCGCACGTGCGACCCGGCCGACTTCGGCTCGGGGCTGCAGGCGAAGCTCGGCAAGCTGTTCGTGGGCGACAGCACCTGCCCCTGACGGTCAGCCGGCGGTGGGTCCGTCCGACGACGGTGTGGGGGACGAGACGGCCAGCCGGGTGCGCCACCTCGCGGCCGGCTTCTCCACCAGGCGGTGCGCCGCCTCCGTCAGGCCGATGAGCAGCGGGAAGTAGAGCAGCACGGCCAGCGCGGGGGCGCGGTCGCCGAGAAGCTCCACCAGCACCACGCCGAGCGGCACGTGGATGAGGTACAGCGCGTAGCTGCGCTTACCGACCGCGACCATCGGCTTCCACTGCAGGAAGCGGGCCAGCCACTGGTCCGGCACGCGACTGACGCTCAGCACGACCCACGCCGAGGCCGCCGCCACCACGCTGAAGCCGAAGCGGCCCCAGTGCAGTCCATCGGACAGTGACCCACCCGCCACCTCGGGACCGAAGGGGACGAAGACCTTGAACGGCTTCGCGAATGCGGTGCCGACGAAGAGCACGACGGCCAGCACGCCGACCGCCACGTTGGACCCCCGGCGCAGCACCGTGCGGGCCCGTTCGGAGAGCTCCGTGGGCAGCTCCGCGTTGAGGAACGCGAGCACCACGCCGAGGAGGAGACTGTCGGGGCGCTGGTACCAGGCCAGCAGCGGACCCACGTGGCCCGCCGCACGGGCCAGGCCGATCGCCACCCACGCCGCCACGAAGACGGCGCAGAGCTCACGGACCCGGCGCAGCCGCACCGCGACGATCAGCACCAGGACGCCGAACAGGTAGAAGTGCTCCTCCACCGACAGCGACCAGAGCTGGATGAACGGACGGATCTCGGGTGCGCGCCCGACGACCTCGTCCGCGTGGACCGGGAAGGCGACGTGGTACACGTACAGGCCGCCGGCGGCCACGTCCTGCCAGGTCGTCGTGAGCAGGTCGCCCGTGTCCACCACGGCGCTCGCGAGCAGCACCACCGCGAGGGTCCCGAACAGCGTGAGGTACAGGAGCGGGAGCAGGCGCAGTGCCCGCCGGCCGTAGAAGCGCCGCAGGCTCACGGCTCCCGCCGAGCGGTCCTCCTCGAGGAGCAGCGTGGTGATGAGGAACCCGCTGACCACGAAGAACAGGTCGACGCCGGCGACGAAGGAGCCGAACGTCAGGTAGCTCGCGTGGACGAACAGGACGGCGAGGATGGCCCAACCACGGAGTCCGTCGAGCGGGGAGGTGTAGCCCAGCGCGGGCGCCCGTGAGACGAACTGCCCCGTCGGTTGTGTCCCCACGGTCCCCCCGCGCTCGCTCGGACGTGAGCGGGCGGACGGATGGGCGATCGCCCGGCCCCGGCCGCCCGGGTTCGGCGGCACGCGGCCGCCCCAGTGGTCGGGACCGGCGTCGATCCGGTGACCTTCCGCTTTTCAGGCGGACGCTCTGCCAACTGAGCTACCCGACCGGGCCCAACGCCCGGACCGGCGGATGCCGGAACGGGCGATGGATGGCGGTCCCGACGGGATTTGAACCCGCGACCTCCGGCTTGACAGGCCGGCGTGCACTCCAAGCTGCACCACGGGACCACGAATGTGGCCTGCACCCCCAACGGGATTCGAACCCGTGTTACCTCCTTGAAAGGGAGGCGTCCTAGGCCGCTGGACGATGGGGGCTCCCCATCCCCCGAGGGGGCCGGGTCACCATAGCAGCAGCGTTCGCGGCCACCAAAGGTGCTGGGATCGCCGCGGGGGCGTCGCGGCCGATGAGCCCGGTGCGCCAGCCCTCGGGCTCGGTGCGTCAGCCCATGAGGGCGTGCACGAGCGCGTCGAGCAGCATGCCGAGGTGCTCGTAGGCGGCGACCGTGGCGAGGTTGTCCTCGGTCACCACCGGCGGGGCCTCGTCGTCGGTGATGTCGAGCACGGTGCCGAGCACCAGCCGCAGGTCGTTCAGCGCCCGCATCCAGACCATGGCCTGCTCCTCGTCGAGCCGGTCGAGCTCCAGGCCGTCGGCCACCGTGTCGACCGCGGCGAGACGCCGTTCGACCAGCTCGGCGCCCGCGAGGGCCGCGTAGCCGGCGTTGCGCTCGTCGTCGTCGCCGTACGGCGGCGGGAAGAGCCGACGCAGGGCGCTGCTGTCGGTCGTGAGGAGCTCACGCAGCTGCGCGAGCAGGCCGGCGACCAGGGCCCGCTCGTCGTCGTCGAGGAACACCGCGACCGAACCGTCGCCGAGGCGCCGGAAGGGGGCCCCCACCCTCAGTCCTGTTCCATCGTGGCCCAGAGGCCGTGCTCGTGGAGCCGGAACACGTCACGCTCGGCCTCGCTGCGGGTCCCGGTCGACACCGCGGCGCGACCGTCGTGGTGGACCTGCAGCATCAACTTCGTGGCCTTGGCCTTGGAGTACCCGAACACCTTCTGGAACACGAACGTGACGTAGCTCATGAGGTTGATCGGGTCGTTCCAGACGATCACCACCCACGGGCCCTCCGTTTGCTCGGTGGTCCCGGTCTCGGGCTCGGCCACCTCCAGGGGCGCCGGTGACGACAGCACCGGACGGGTCACCGCGCGGAGCGGTGCTCGGATCGGGGCGGGCGACGGGGACACACCCGCGAACCTACGCCGTGGCACCGGTCGTGGCGGCCGGGCGGTCGGGGTCGTCCAGCTGCGCACGGTCGACGGGCGCCGAGAGCCCGAGGTGCCACCAGACGGTGAGCCCCACCACGAGCGTGGCGCCTGCGATGTGGAACGCCACCAGCCAGGCCGGGATGCCCAGCTCGTACTGGGTGTAACCGATCGCGCCCTGCGCCACGATCGCCACCAGCAGGGCGCTGCCGCGCCGCAGCACGCCGGCCGGGGCGCCGCGCCGGCCGAGCCGCACCAGGACGATCACCAGCGTGGCGAGGAAGAGCCACATGTTGATGCTGTGGATGCGGGTCACGTCGGGGATGAACCAGCCGAAGCGCTCGGCGCGCTCGTCGCCGGCGTGCGGGCCCGATCCGGTCACGGCGGGTCCGGTGAACATCATCAGCGCGGCGAAGCCGACGGCCACCCGGCTGAGCACGAGGTCGGCGCGGTCGACCACCGGCGCCCGCGGCCCGGGAGGTCGTCCGTTCCGCCAGAGCAGGATCACGGCGTTGGCCACGAGGATCTGGGACAGCACGAAGTGGGCCGCCACCACGTAGGGGTTCAGGCTCAGGAGCACCGTGATGCCGCCGAGCACCACCTGACCGACCACGCCGGCCACGAGACCCCACGACCACCACACGAGGTCGCGTCGGTAGGGACGGCGGCGGAGCGAGCCGAGCACCGCCGCGATCACCGAGAGCGACACCAGCCCGGTGAAGAGTCGGTTGACCTGTTCGATCGCCTGGTTGAGGTTCGACGCGGCGATGAACTGCTCGTTGGAGCAGTTGGGCCAGTCCTCGCAGCCGAGGCCCGAGCCGGTCAGCCGCACGGCCGCGCCGGTGACCACGATGATGGCGAGCAGGGCCAGGGCGACGGCCACGACCACCCGGTAGGCGCCGGGGGTCAGGGTGAACCGCTCCCTGGCCCCGACAGGGGGAGCGTCGGGGCCGGGCACGGGTGCAGGGTAGGCGAGTGCCGCGCGGCCACGGAAGGCAGGCCCCGCCAGGGGTGGCGACCGGCCCTCGTTGGCCGTCGACGGGGGGCAGCACGTAACTTCTCGGGTGCGATGGTCGCCCCGGCAGTCACCCCTCCGCTCCCGTTGGCCAGCCGGCTGGGCGCCTACGTGGCCCTCACCAAGCCGCGCATCATCGAGCTCCTGCTCGTGACCACGGTGCCGACCATGGTGGTGGCCGAGGGCGGCGTGCCCCCGCTCTGGCTGATCGTGGCCACCGTGCTCGGCGGCACCTTCGCGGCGGGCGGCGCCAACGCCATCAACATGTACGTGGACCGCGACATCGACGCCCTGATGGAGCGCACCCGCGACCGTCCGCTGGTGACCGGCGCGGTCACGCCGCGGGCGGCGCTCACCTTTGCCGTCGGCCTGGAGGTGGTGGCGTTCCTCTGGCTCTGGACCTTCGTGAACCTGCTCTCCGCGGTCCTCGCCCTGTCGGCCTGCCTCTTCTACGTCTTCATCTACACGCTCTGGCTCAAGCGGACCTCGAGCCAGAACATCGTGATCGGCGGGGCCGCCGGCGCCGTGCCGGTGCTGATCGGGTGGTCGTCGGTGACGAACACCGTCTCGGTCTCCGCGGTGGTCCTGTTCGCGGTGATCTTCTTCTGGACCCCGCCGCACTTCTGGGCGCTGGCCATCAAGTACAAGGACGACTACTCCCGGGCGGACGTCCCGATGCTGCCCTCGGTCGCGAGCTACCGCGACACCACCCGGAAGATGCTCGCCTACACGCTCGTGGTGTGGGCCCTCACCCTGGTCTTCGGGTGGACCGCCGAGCTCGGCCTCCTCTACTGGGTCGCCGCCGTGGTGCTGGGCGCCGTGTTCACCTGGATGTCGGTCGACGTGATGCGGACCGAGTCGCCGGCGAAGGCGATCCGGCTCTTCACCTTCTCCATCACCTACATCACGCTGCTCTTCGGCGTGATGGCCGCGGATGTCATCCTCCGCAACGGCTGGTAGGCGGCCGGGCCCCGCGCGGGTCCCCGGCCTGACCATTTTCTCAGTCGCCGCGGGGGCGAGGTAGTGTCCGCCCACCGGTGTCCGGCACCGGTGCGCCCGGCCGTCCGGGCGTCCCGACGCCGGTGCACCACCCGACCCACGGGGCCCGCCCCCGGACTGAGGTAGAGGTCACAGAACGCATGGCACTGACCGAGACGAGACCGGAGACGGCGGGTCCCGCGCCCTCCGGTGACGACCGTCCCGCACCCGGTCCCGGCGAGCGTCTGCTCGGCACCGGCGACCACGTGGCCCTCGGCCGGCTGTACATCGGCGTGGCGCTGATGTTCGGCGTGGTCTGGGCCGCGGCACTGGCGGCCGCCGGGATCGACGTGCTCACCTCGAACGGCCTGCTCGGCACGTGGGCGCCGGGGCTCGCCACCAGCGCCCTCGTGGGGCTGGCGCTGCTCACGGCCGCGCCGCTGCTCCTCGGGGTGGCGGTCATCGTGGTGCCGCTCCAGCTCGGCTCGCCCTCCATCGCCTTCCCGCGAGCCCTCGCCCTCTCCCTCTGGACCTGGGCGCTCTCGGGCCTCGTGTTCCTCGTGAGCGTGGCGATCGACGGCGGCGTGGGCGGCACGAACGACCAGGCCACCCGCCTCGGCAACGTGGCGCTCGGCGCGGTGCTCGCCGCCCTGGTCCTCGGTGCCGTGTGCCTCGCCACCACCGTGATGTCGCACCGGCCGGAGGGCATGACCCTGCCGAAGGTGCCCTTCCTCGCCTGGGCGTCGCTGCTCGGTGCCTCGCTCTGGATCGCCACGCTGGCCTCCGCCTTCGCCCACATCGTCGTGGGCCAGGTGTCCCGCGCCGGCGCCACCACGCTGGGCGTGGTCTTCGCCGACGGCGTGGCCTGGCTGCTCCGGGCGCCCGCCGTCTACGTCCTGGCCATCCCGGTGCTGGGCATCGCCCTCGACGCCGCCTCGACCGCTTCTGGTCACCGGCTCCGCCAGTACGGCGTGGGTCAGGCGCTCATCGGCGCCTTCGCCATCCTGTCCTTCGGTGCCTGGGCGCAGCTCCCGGCCGCGGTGAACACGGCCCTCTGGACCCTCTTCGCCCTGGCGATCGCGGTCCCGATCCTCGGCACCCTCGGCGCCGTGGGCGACATCCTCCGCCAGGGTCGCTCGAAGGCAACCCCCGCGCTGGTGTGCTCGGTCTTCGCCCTGTTCATGCTGCTCGGCGCGGTGGCCGCCGGCCTGACGATGGCGCTCGACCGGGCGGGTACCGGCCAGATCTTCGATCTCAACCAGGTGGCGCTCGCCTCCGCCCAGGGCTACTTCGTGCTGGGCGCCGCGCTCGTCGGCGGGCTCGGCGGGCTCTTCCAGTGGACGCCGCAGATCTGGGGTCGCGACGCCGCGTCGGGCCCGTCGATCGTGGCCGGCCTCCTCGTGCTGGCCGGCGGTGCGGTGCTCGGGACCGGCGCCCTCGGCCAGGGAGTGTCCCAGCAGAACGGCGCCGACACCGCCGCCCAGTTCTGGGGCCTGGTCACCGCCGTGGGCGGTGCGCTCCTGATCCTCGGTCTGATCGGCGCCTTCGCCTCGATGCTGCGGGCCGCCCGCGACGCCGGCGACGGCGGCTCGACCGACGTGGAGGGCCTCACCCTGGAGTGGGCGTTCCCGCTCCCGGCCGAGGGCGGCACCGTGCCCGAGGATCTGCCCGCCGTGACCTCTCCCTACCCGCTGGCCGACGCCCGTGAGGGCGGCACCGAGGAGCGCAGCTGATGGCCGAGACCGCGGCCCTAACCGCACCCGTCCTCCCCCGGCGGCGCGAGCTGCTGTTCGGCACCGCCTTCGCCACTGCCGGCGTCCTGATGGTGATGGTGACCCTGATCGGCGCCTACCTGGCGGTGCGGGGTGCCTCCGGCACGGCGTTCCTGCCGGACAACAAGATCCCGCTCTCGCAGCCGAACATGATGCTGCTCACCATCGTGATGTCGGTGTTCACGATGCAGTGGGCCGTGTACGCGATCTCCCGAGACGACCGCAAGCACACCTACCTCGCACTCGGGGTGACGCTGCTCCTCGGCTTCGCCTTCGCCAACCAGCAGAC
This sequence comes from Microthrixaceae bacterium, assembly GCA_049316905.1. Lineage (GTDB taxonomy): Bacteria > Actinomycetota > Acidimicrobiia > Acidimicrobiales > Microtrichaceae > CAIPVR01. The sequence continues at coordinate 35,335 of JBMOJH010000003.1, forward strand.
CTTCCTGTGGAAGCAGGCCTCGGTCGTGCTCGAGAAGACCGGTGGGGCGCTCTTCTACTGCGTCACCGGTGGCTCCTTCGCCATGGTGGTGGTGGGGATGATCTTCATCGCCCTGATGGCCTTCCGGGCCCTCGGCGGCCAGTTCGACAGCCGTCAGCCCGACGGGATCTCCGCGGCGGCCATCTTCTGGTACGCCGCGGCCGCCGTGTACGCGGTGGTCTGGATCGCCGTCTACATCATGAAGTGAGTCAGGGATGATCACTCGGGGTTCCAAGTTCTTCTACGCAGCGGCGATCACCTCGTTCGTCGCCGCGCTCGTCTACGGCTTCATCACGAGCGCCGCAGCGGGAGCCGGCACCGTGGGTGCCGTCTCCGACGGCGGCCTGGTGAACGCGATCATCGGCCCGCTCAGCTTCGGCTGGAAGGGCGGGGTCGGCGAGCACATCGGCTACTCGATCCTCATGGGATTCGCGGCGATCATGGCCGGCCTCGGCGGCTTCGCCACGGCCTTCCGTGACGGCAACGCCGAGGCCGTCGCGCAGGTGGAGCACCGGACGCACGCCCGGCCGGTCACCGTGCCGATCGGCCTGAGCTACTGGCCGCTGCTCGCCGCCTTCGGCGTGGTCATCACCGTCGTGGGCCTCGCGGTCGACAGCCTCTACTTCGTGGTCGGCCTGGTGGTCCTGGCGGTCGCCGGGCTCTCCTGGACGGTCCGGGCCTGGGCCGAACGGGCCACGGGCGACCAGAGCACCAACCGGGAGCTCCGTCACCAGCTGATGGACCCGCTGGAGATCCCCGTGGTCTCGGTGCTCGTGGCCGCGGTCATCATCCTCTGCGTCTCGCGACTCCTCCTGGCCATCCCGGTGGGCGCGGCGACCTTCGTCATCATCATCGCTGCGGTCGTGATCTTCGTGACCGCCATCGTCCTGGCCAACCGGCCCGAGCTGAAGCGCTCGGTGGTGGCCACGGTGCTGGTCGTCGGCGGTCTGGTCATCATCGGGTCCGGCATCGCCGGCGGCGTGGCCGGTCCGATCGGGCACGGCGAGGAAGGCCTCGGTCGGGGTGCTTCCGTGGTCGTGCCCGATTCGGCAACGGCTCCGACGCAGGTGGATACTGACGCCGCCGCTCGCGCGGTCGGCGACTGAGAGGTTGGGAATGCGCAACAAGCGGAACGCGACGATCGCCGCGGTCATCGGGACCGTCGCCCTCGTCGTCTTCTTCTGGCTGATCGTCCGCAACATCGGCGATCCGGCCGGACACCCGCTCAACACACTGGCCCCGCGGGGCCGCCAGTCCCAGGACATCCAGAACCTGGTGATCCCCGTGTTCGCAGTGGCGGGCATCATCTTCATCCTCGTCGAGGTGGCGATCATCTGGATGGTCGTCCGCTTCCGTCGCAACCGTGACGACGTGGACGGCGAGGGCGAGCCCACGCAGACCCACGGCAACACGCCGCTGGAGATCGGCTGGACCGTCGTGCCGGCGCTGATCCTGGCCGTGCTCGCGGTGTTCAACGTCCAGACGATCCTGGCCCTCGACGACACCGGCCCGAAGCCGCTCGAGGTGACCGTGGTCGGCCAGCAGTGGTGGTGGGAGTACCGCTACGACCTGAACGGCGACAAGACGCCCGACATCATCACCGCCACCCAGATGGTCATCCCGGCCAAGAAGGACGTGACGGTCAAGATCCAGTCGAACGACGTGATCCACTCGTTCTGGATCCCCGCCATCAACGGGAAGAAGGACGCGGTCCCCGGCCGGACCCACGACCTGGTGCTGACCGCGAACGAGCCGGGCATCTTCGAGGGCCAGTGCACGGAGTACTGCGGCCTCTCCCACGGTGTGATGCGCATGCAGGTCAAGGCGCTGCCGGCGGCGGAGTACGAGCGGTGGGTGAAGCGGATGACCACCCCGCCGGAGCAGCCCACGTCCGAGCTCGCCAAGGCCGGCCAGGAGCTGTTCGTGGGCCAGTGCGCCCGCTGCCACGAGATCAACGGCCTCAACCCCGACTCGAAGAAGCCGTACACCTACGACGCCAAGCCGAGCCCCGACTACGGCGAGGAGGTCAACACCTCCCTCGCGTCGCGCAACGCGCCGAACCTGACGCACCTGATGATGCGCCAGACCTTCGCCGGCAACCTGCTGAACCTGTACCAGGGCAAGGGCTCGACCGAGGTCACCGCGGTGCCCGAGGGCATCCCCGACACCAACAACATCAAGCGCTGGCTCCGGAACCCCCAGGACGTGAAGCCCATGGACCCGGAGAACAACCAGGGCATGCCGAACCTGAACCTGAGTGAGCAGCAGATCGACGAGCTCACCGCCTACCTCGTGACGCTCAAGTAGCGCGACCCGACCACCCGCACCACGGAACGACGAGGAAACGAAACCCATGGCCATCACCGAGGCGCGACCGCCGCTCGAGCTCACCACCGGTGACACCGAGCTGGCGCCCACCAAGCCGCTCGGCGTGTTCAGCCGGCCGACGTCCACCCACGGGTGGGCATCGTGGTTCACCACGGTGGACCACAAGAAGATCGGCATCATGTACGGCTTCGCGTCGTTCTTCTTCCTGCTGGTCGGCGGGTTCGAGGCGATCCTGATCCGCACCCAGCTGGCGGTGCCGAACAACAAGCTGCTGTCGGCCGACCTGTACAACCAGGTCTTCACGATGCACGGCGTGACCATGGTGTTCCTCGTGGTCATGCCGCTCGCCGCGGCGTTCGCGAACTACCTGCTGCCGCTGCAGATCGGCGCCCGTGACGTGGCGTTCCCGCGCATGAACGCGTTGTCGCTCTGGATCTGGCTGTTCGGCGCGATCTTCTTCAACACCTCGTGGCTGCTCGGCGGCGGCGCCAACGGTGGCTGGTTCAACTACGCCCCGAACTCCGGCGTGGTGTTCTCCCCGGGCCACGGGATCGACTTCTACGCCGTCGGCCTGCTCATCATGGGCATCGGCTCCACGGTCTCGGCGATCAACCTGACCGTGACCGTGCTGAACATGCGCGCGCCGGGCATGACGCTCATGAAGATGCCGGTCTTCACCTGGATGACCTTCATCGTGCAGGTCCTGCTGGTGTTCGCCCTGCCGGTGATCACCGTGGCGCTCTTCCTGCTGACCTTCGACCGACTCTACGACGCCACGTTCTTCAACGCCGCCAAGGGTGGCGACCCGTTCCTGTGGGAGCACCTCTTCTGGATCTTCGGTCACCCGGAGGTCTACATCATGATCCTGCCGAGCTTCGGCATCGTGTCCGAGGTGATCCCGACCTTCTCCCGGAAGCCGATCTTCGGCTACCCGTTCATGGTCGGCTCGGGCATCGCGATCGGCTTCATGGGCTGGGGCGTGTGGGCCCACCACATGTTCGCCTCCGGCATGGGCCCGATCTCGGTGCTGGCGTTCTCGCTCGCCACGATGTTCATCGCGGTGCCCACCGGCGTGAAGATCCTGAACTGGATGGCCACCATGTACGGCGGTCGCCTGCGGTTCACCACCGCCATGCTCTTCTCCATCGGCCTGGTGGGCATGTTCACCATCGGCGGCCTGTCGGGCGTGACCCACGCGTTCGCCCCGGCCGACACCCAGCAGACCGACACGTACTACATCGTCGCCCACTTCCACTACGTGCTGTTCGGCGGCGCCCTGCTCGGGCTCTTCTCGGGCATGTACTTCTGGTGGCCGAAGATCTTCGGCTACTTCCTCGGCGAGAAGATGGGCAAGTGGCACTTCTGGCTGATGCTGGTGGGCTTCAACCTCACCTTCGGCCCGATGCACATCCTGGGCCTCCAGGGCATGATGCGCCGGACCTTCACCTACACCCAGGGCCAGGGCTTCAACTTCTGGAACATGGTCGCCACCAGCGGCGCCTACCTGCTGGCCATCTCGATCATCGTGTTCATGGTGAACGTGGCGCTGAGCTACCGGAAGCACCGCACGCACCCGGTGAACCCCGGGCCCGACCCGTGGGACGCCCGTTCGCTCGAGTGGATGGTCCCGTCGCCCACCCCGGAGCACAACTTCGACGAGGTGCCCGTGGTGGAGGACTTCGATGAGTTCTGGCACCGCAAGTACGGCCACGACGACGACGGCCGCCTCGTGCGGGTGGCCCGCACCGAGGACGTGGTGCAGTCCGGTGACGCGGAGGACGTGCACCTGCCGTCGCCGTCCTACTGGCCGCTCGTGCTCGCCGCCGGCCTGCCGCTCATCGGCTACGGCGTGATCTTCTCCCTCTACTGGGCCATCCCGGGCGTGATCCTGCTGATCGCCGGCATCTACGGCTGGGTGATGGAGCCCTCGACCGATCCCGCGGCCTCGCACGGCCACGACGACCACGAGCCCGAGGGCGACGAGCCGGACGCCGAGGCCAAGGAACTGCCGACGGATGCCGAGGGCGGCTCTGCCGACGGCACCGAGGGCGACGCCGCGGAGGGCGACGCCGAGCGCACGCCGGAGCCGGCCATGGCCAGCACGGAGGAGACGACCGTTGGCTGACATCACGCTCGAGCCGCTGGAGGACGTGGAGTTCCCCGACGACATCCACGCCACCTCCACCGGCATCTCCAACGCCAAGTTGGCGATGTGGACCTACCTGGCGTCGGACTGCCTGCTCTTCGGTGGCCTGATCTCCACCTACATGCTCTACCGCAACCGTCCTGGTGAGGTCCCGGGCCTCGCGGGCAGCCCCGTGCGGGCCTCGGAGCTCTTCAACATCCCCTTCACCTCCATGACGAGCTTCATCCTGCTGATGAGCTCGCTCACCATGGTGCTCGCGGTGAACTGCGTGATCCGTGGCGACGTGCGGCGGATGCGGCTCTGGCTGGTGAGCACCGCCGTGCTCGGCGGTCTCTTCCTCGGCGGCCAGGTCTACGAGTTCACCGAGTTCGTGAAGGAGGGCCTGGGCTTCACCGCCAACGTGTCGGCCTCCTCCTTCTTCGCCCTCACCGGCTTCCACGGCGCGCACGTGGCCGTGGGCGTGCTCATGCTGCTCTCGGCCGTCGGCTACTCGATGCGCAAGGAGCTGAACGCCGAGGCCGTGGAGACACTCGGCCTGTACTGGCACTTCGTCGACATCGTCTGGGTCGTGATCTTCGCGATCGTGTACCTGATCCCCTGAGGGAGCTTCCGTGAGCGCAACGATCGAGGAACTCGACGACGACTCCCCGGTGCACCCGGGCGAGCACCACACCCACGGCCCGTCCGACGGGCAGTACTTCACGATCTTCTGGATCCTCGTCGCCATCACGGCGCTCGAGGTGTCCACCTACTTCTGGGACACGTGGTTCGGCGAGGGCTCGTGGCCGATCGCCGTGGCGCTCCTGCTGCTGATGATGGTGGTGAAGTTCGGGCTGATCGCCTCGTTCTTCATGCACCTGCGCTTCGACAGCCGGCTGCTCACGCGGATCTTCTACTTCGGCCTGGCCATCGCCCTGGCCGTGTACCTGGTGGCGCTGTCGGTCATGAACATCTGGACCGACAACGGGAACCCGTGGTTCAACGACCCGCCGCCGAACGTGTCGCCGCCCACCACGGCCCCTCCGGCCGGCGGCTGAGGCTCCCGTCCGCCCGACCCATGCTCCCCTGAGCGTCCTTGCCCCTCAGGGGTACGTACGCTCAGGAGAACGTGTCGCTCGGTGCGAGGTCACTCCCAGCGGAACGTGAACACCGCCGCCAGCGGTGCGAGCACCGCCCACGCGGTGAGCGAGATCCAGGCCCAGGTGGGCACGGAGCCGCCGGCGGTCAGTGAGCCGGTGGTGATCGCCGCGAGTGGTGCGGCGGGCAGTGCCTTGGACACCGTGGCGATCGGGTCCGGCAGCTGCGCGAGCGGCACGACCATGCCGCCGGTGAGCAGCAGCACCAGGTAGAGGCCGTTGGCCGCAGCGAGGGTGGCGAGGCCGGGCAGCGTGCCGGCCATGAACAGGCCGAGGCCGGCGAAGGCAGCGGTGCCGAGCAGGGCGCCGAGCACGGCGGCGGCCCATCCGGTGGCGGGTGGCGACCAGCCGAGGGCCACGGCCACGGCGATGAGCACGATCCACTGGACCACCTCCACGGCGAGGACCGTGGCCACCTTGGCGGCCACCCACCGGCCGCGGCCGAGCGGCGCCGCCCCCAACCGCTTGAGCACTCCGTAGTGGCGCTCGAAGCCGGTGCCGATGCCCAGCGAGACCATTGCGGTGGACATCACGGCGAGGGCCAGCACCGCAGGGGCGAGGAAGTCGACCGGGTCGTCGGTCCCGGTGGGCAGCACGTCGACGCTGGAGAAGAACACCAGCACCAGCAACGGGATGCCGAGGCTGACGAGTAGCTGCTCGCCCTGACGTGAGGTGAGGGTGAGCTCGGTGCGCACCTGCGACAGGAACGGCCTCACGACGAAGCTCCCCGTCGCCCGCGACGGCGTCCCCGTGCCCTGCCGCTGCCGGTGCCGGGAACGGTGCCGTTGCCATCGGTGGCGCCGGCGTCGCCCGGCCGCGGGGCATCGGCGGTGAGACGACGGAACACGTCATCGAGTCGCTGGCGTCCGGCGCGGAGGTCGCCCAGCGGCAGGTCCCGCTCGGCGAGCCACGCGGTCACGGCGGCGACGGTGGCCGGATCGGGTGCCGCGTCGACCCGGTACTCGCCGGGCGAGACCTCCTGCACCGGGGCACCGACCGCACGGGCCAGGTCGTCGCGGTCGAGTCCGGGCGGGGCCCGGAACAGCAGGTCCTCGCCGGCCGCGTCGCGCATGAGCTGTTCCGGCGAGCCGTCGGCCACCACGCGCCCGTGGTCGAGGATGACCACGTGGTCCGCGGTGCGCTCGGCCTCGTCGAGGTCGTGGGTGGTGAGCACCACGGCCACGCCGTCCTCGCGCAGCTCGCCCACGATCGTGCGCACGGCGTCCCGGCCGTCGAGGTCGACCCCGCTGGTGGGCTCGTCGAGGAACACCACCTCCGGCCGGCCCACGAGGGCCAGGGCCAGTGAGAGGCGCTGCTGCTCCCCGCCGGACAGGCGGCGGAACGGCGTGCGGGCCCGGTCCGTGAGGCGCACCCGTTCGAGCAGCGCCGCCGGGTCGAGCGGGTCCGGGAAGAACCCGGCGTACTGCCGCAGCAGCTCGACGGGGCGGATCGCCGTGGGGATCCCTCCCGACTGGAGCATCACGCCCACCCGGGAGGTCAGGCGGCGGTGGTCGGTCACCGGGTCCAGGCCGAGCACGCGCACGCGGCCCGAGGTGGCCTTCCGGTAGCCCTCGAGGTGCTCCACCGTGCTGGTCTTGCCGGCGCCGTTCGGTCCGAGCACCACCGTGACCTCGCCCGCGGAGGCGGTGAAGCTGACCCCGTCGACCGCGGTGAGGTCGCCGTAGCGGATGACCAGGTCCTGCACCTCGACCGCGGCGTCGCCGGCCGGTGCGGGGGCGGTGGAGGGCACCGCGGGACGCTACCGCCGGCCGAGGAGACCGGGCACGTCGGCGGGCGTGTGCGCGAGCGCCGCCGCACCCGCCTGCCGGAGCTCCTCGGCGCCGCCGTAGCCCCAGGTGGCGCCCACGCACGGGATGCCGTGCTCGGCCGCGCCGCGCACGTCATAGTGGCGGTCACCGACCATCCAGCAGTCGACCGCGGCGGGTCCACCCAGGGCCGCGAGCGTGCGCGTGATCACCTCGGACTTCGTGGTGGCGGTGCCGTCCATCGTCGCCGCGCCCACCACCGCGAAGCGGGGGAGGAGCCCGAAGTGCTCGAGCATGGTGTGGGTGGGCACCTCGCCCTTCGATGTCGCCGTGGCGAGCGTGTGGCCGTCCCCGGCGAGCCGGTCGAGCATGTCCTCCACGCCCGGGTACAGCTCGCTCTCGAACACCCCGACGGTCAGGTAGCGCTCGCGGTAGGCGGCCACCCCCCGGTCGAGGTGATCCTCCGGCACCCCGAGACCCGCGAGCATCAGTCGCAGCGGCGGACCGATCGCGGCGACGAGGTGCGGGCGGGGCGGCACGTCCATGCCCAGGTCGCCCAGGGCGTGGGCGATGCAGCGGACGATGCCCTCCTCGGAGTCCCACACGGTGCCGTCGAGGTCCAGCAGCACGATCACCTGCGAACTCTCCCACGACCGCGCCGCCGGTCCGGACCGTCCGTGCCGGAGCCGGGGCCCGATCGCCGCGGGGGCGTCCACGCGTGGGGTCGTCGACGGGGTGCGGGAGCCCGGACCGCGGACCGCTACCGTGCCGGGATGCTCGACGTGCGCCGTTTCCGCACCGAACCCGACGTCGTCCGCGCCGCGCTGGCCCGCCGCGGCGAGGACCCCTCCGTGGTCGACGAGGTGGTGGCCCTCGACGCCGAGGCACGCACCACGTCCGCCCGGCGCGACGCCCTGCGGGCCGAGGTGCGCGCGCTCTCCAACGAGGTGGGCGCGCTGTTCCGCGACCAGCGGCGCGAGGAAGCCGCGGAGCTCCAGGAGCAGAGCCGCCTCCTCGGTGCGGAGGAGAAGGAGCTCGACGCGCGCGTCGACGAGCTCGCCGCCGCGGTGCGGTACCTCCTGCTGCGCATCCCGAACCTGCCCTCCGACGACGCGCCCGACGGCTCGACCGAGGCCGACAACGTGGTGGTCCGGGTGGAGCAGTACGACCCGGACGCCTACGGCGAGCACCAGCGGGTGCCGCACTGGGACACCGCGGAGCAGCTCGGCATGCTCGACGTGGAGCGGGCGGTGAAGCTGTCGGGCTCGATGTTCGTGATGTACCGCGGCGCCGGGGCCGCGTTGGTCCGGGCGCTGTGCCAGCTGGCGATCGACCGCAACGTGGACCTCTACGAGGAGGTCCGGCCGCCCACCCTGGTGCGGACCGACACGATGGTCGCCACCGGTCACCTGCCGAAGTTCGAGGACGAGGCGTACCACATGCAGCGCGACGACCTCTGGGCGATCCCCACCGCCGAGGTGCCCCTCACCTCCCTCGGCCGCGACGAGATCCAGGACGAGGCCGCGCTGCCGTTGCGCTTCGTCGCCCACACCAGCTGCTTCCGGCGCGAGGCGGGCTCGGCCGGCAAGGACACCCGCGGGCTGCTGCGGGTCCACGAGTTCGACAAGGTGGAGCTGCTCTCGTACTGCACGCCGGAGCAGGCGCCCGGGCTGCACGAGGAGATCCTGGCCCGGGCCGAGGGCACGATCCGCGATCTCGGCCTCGCGTACCGCATCCTCGACCTGTGCGCGGGTGACCTGGGTGCGTCGTCCGCCCGCACCTTCGACATCGAGGTCTACGCCCCGGGCGCCGACCGGTGGCTCGAGGTCAGCTCGGTGTCGTGGTTCTCCGACTACCAGGCCCGGCGGGCCAACCTCCGCTACCGGCCGGCGGCGGGCAAGGGCACCGAGGTGCTGCACACGCTGAACGGCTCGGCGCTCGCGGTCCCGCGCGTGTGGGCGGCGATCGTCGAGTGCTACCGCCGGCCCGACGGCCGCATCGACGTGCCGGAGCTGCTGCGGCCCTACCTGCGGGGCCTCGAGGTACTGGGGTGACCGGCGCGGGTCCGGCGGTGCGGCACCTGCCGCCGATCGACCCGCCGGAGGGCGAGGCACCGGGCGTGGCCCGCCAGGGCGCGTCGGGCGCCGAGCACCCGATGCGGGCCGTGACCGAGGCGGTGGCCGCGGATCCCTCGTGGTGGACGCCGGAGCAGGCCGCGAGGGTGGCCGGGTTCTTCGACGACATGGCCGACGGCTGGGACACCCGGGCCGGGGGCGACCTCGGTCCCGGCGCCGTGGTCGACGCGCTCACCCGCGGCGGTCCGTTCCGCGGGCCGGTGGTGGAGCTGGGTGCGGGCACCGGGGCCGGCACCCGCGTGCTGACCGAGCGGCTCGGTCCGGTCCTGGCGCTCGACCTCTCGGCGGGGATGCTGGCCCACCTCCACGTTCCGGGTGCGCTGCCGGTGCTCGGCGACGCGTCGCGCCTGCCTGTCGCGGACGGTTCCGTGGGCACGCTCGTGTGCCTCAACATGCTGCTGTTCGCCGACGAGGTGCGACGGGTGCTCCGCGGCGACGGTGCGTTGGTGTGGGTGAACTCGCGCGGTGAGCACACCCCGATCCACCTGTCGGCGGAGGCGGTGGCCACGGCGCTCGGTGACGGCTTCGAGGTGACCGCGTCGCGGATCGGCTGGTCGACCTGGGCCGTGGCCCGGCGTGTGGGTCTCAGCGGTCCGGCACCGCGCGGAACGGGACCGACGTGACCAGGAACGCGCCACGGAGCGGCGGCTGCGCCACCTGCTTGTCGTAGTAGCCGAAGGCGAGCGACCGCCCGTCGTCGAGCGCTGGCTGCAGGTTCACGGCGTAGCAGGTCTGGGGCACGCCGCGGTACGTGTCGGTGCAGCCGGGAAGGGTCAGTTCGACCGGGGCCGACCAGGGGCCCTCGGGTCGGGTGGCGGTGCGGAACGAGGCGGTGCCCACGTAGCCGGGCCACGGCGTGTAGAGCATCACCCAGGTGCCGTCCGGCCGTCGGGCGATCGACACCGGGCCCGGTGGCGCGTGGCCGTCGCCCCCCAGCTCCACCGGCGCGGGCACGCCGCCGGCCTCCCACGCCCGGCCGGTCCAGACCTCGTAGGCGGCGCGATCGGCGGCGTCGTCCGGGCGGACCCGGGCCACCCGACACGGCCCGTACTCGGTGGCCCAGCCCGGACGTGGTGGCGCCGCGCAGCCCATCGTGTAGATGAAACCGTCGCCGCCATCGGCGGCCGCCTCGCCCAGCGCGTCGTCCGGGAAGAGACGTTGCTGGAGCACGGTCACCCGGACCGGTCCGTCGGGCGGAGCGCCTGCCGGGTCGTAGGTCCAACGACCGAGGGAGATGCCACGCGAGACAGCGGCGCGGTTGGAGCCGAGGCAGATGTTGGCCATCCAGAGAAGGACCTGGTCGACGGCGCCCTCCGGGACGGTGACGGCCGCGGCCGGCCACATCCCCGCGACGGGCGCCTCGGGCGGGCAGGGCGGGAAGTCCGGGGTGGGTGCCGCGAACGGCAGCGCCCGTCCGCCGACCGCGACGTCGCGGGTCACCGTTGGTGTGGCCGCGGGTGCCCATGCCGCGCTGCCGATCTCGAACCAGGCGAGGGAGTCGTCGGGGTTCCGCACGCCCGTGTCACCGAAGAACCACACGACCGATCCGTCGCGCAGCCGGGCGCTCACGCCCGCGTCGCGGTCGACGCGCGCGAGCGGATCGGTCGGGGGTGGACCGACGGGTCGGGTCGGACCGACCGGGCCGAGCACCGGGCGGACCGTGGCCGCCGGGCCGCCCCCCGCCGTGGTGGTGGTCCGCTCCCCGGCGGCGGCACGGTCCTCGGCGGCGCATCCGCCGAGGACCGCGACGAGGAGGGCGGACGCGACGACTGTGGCCAGCGTCCGGACCGTCACGTCACCGTTGGCCGCCATCGAGCACCGACCACGCGAGCCGGGAGGTGGTCCGCCCCTGCCGCCACGTGGCGACGCCGCTGACGGTTCCGTCGTCGGCCCGGGCCGGGCGTCCCTGATAGGGCGCCGTGGCCCGGATCCCTGCCCCGGGGTCGCTGATCCGGATGGTGCCCACGGCCACCCTGACGAACGGGACCTGCCAGAGGGAGAACGCCACAGTGGCGTCACCCCCGCGGAGGCCGGCGACGGTACCGGTCCCGGTCACGGAACGCAGGGCCCCGCCCGGGCCGATGCGGACCACGAGGTCACCGCCGGTGAGCGGCCCGTCCCAGGTCCCGGTGCGCGTTCCGGTGAGCGCGAGGCGCACCCGGTCCACCGGGGCCGGTGGTGGTGTCACCGTGAAGTTCACCGTCGATGACGAGGTGCGTCCGGCCACGTCGGTGGCCGTGACCGTGAACGTGCGGGGACCCGGCGTGGTGGTGTCGATCGGGGCGCCGGACGGCACGTCACCGCTGCAGGTCGCGATCCCGGACACCGCGTCCGCGCACGAGTAACCGGCGGTGAGCGGGGTGCCGGCGATGACCGAGCTCCCGGCGAGCGGCGTGGAGATGGTGATCGTGGGGTCCCCGGTGTCCACCCGGACGAGCAGCGGGTCGGAGAAGAAGGTGGTGCTCCCGTCCGTGGCGAGACCGGGCGACCTGCCGATCACCTGGAACACGCCGTCGCCGAAGGTGCGGCTGGCCTCCCCGGTGTCGACGCCGTCGACCACGAGGGACGAGGGCAGCAGAAGCCCGTTCGCCGTCGCGACCACGCCGACGGTGACCGGGGCGGTCCACCAGCCGGAGGGCTCGGGCGGGCGGGAAGGCCCGATCGAGATCTGTGCGGGGGCGGGGCCGTCGAAGTTCAGGTCGATCCCGGTCAGCGGGCGGTCGCCGACTTCGACGGTGCGCTGGGTGGTGACGAACCGACCGCTCACGATCCCCTGTGCGGACAGCTGCCACGTCCCGGCCGCCAGTCCGGCGAAGGTGTAGACGCCGTCCGCTCCGGGAGAGGTGCTCCCCGTCGATCCGTTCGGCCCCACGGCCTGGATCGAGGCGAACTGGACGATGCCGGACGTGGCCGTGACCCGGCCCGTCACCCGGCCGGCCGGCAGGTCGAAGGCGAGGTCGGCCCGGGCGTCACCCTGCCCGGTGATCACCACCGTGGTGGTTCGGGAACGGGGATCGGGGCCGAAGGAGAACGACCCGGGGTCGGACCCGAAGGAGAACGATCCCGGGTCGGTTCCGAACGAGAACGATCCGGGGTCCACCGGGGTGACGTACTCGGGGGGCAGCGTGGCGGTGACCCGGTACGTGCCGTCGGGCAGTCCGTCCAGGCGGTAGGTGCCGTCGGCCGCGGTGGTGCGCCGCAGGATGCCGGTCGGTCCGGTCACGGTCACGGGTGCGGCCGGCAATGGTGCAGTGCCAACGGTGACCCTGCCGTCGAGGGCAGCCCCGCCCGCGGGGCGGGCGAACGAGACTTCGGCCCAGCTGCCCGCCGGGGTGCCGGTAGTGGACGTGGCGAGCACCGCGCAGCGGGTGACGGCGCCGAAGCTCAGGGACTCGGGCCCGGCGTCGTTGAACCACCCGATGCACTGGCTGGTGAAGCGGGACGGGGTGAACGGGATCGTGGTGGTGAAGCGTCCCTCGACGTCGGGGACGACGACCGTCGCGGGCACGCCGCCGCTCTCGCAGAACCGCTGCACCTCGCCCGCGTCGGAGCCGGCGAACCGGATCGGCAGAGTGCACAGGTCCACGTTCACCGGCACACCCGGAACGAAACCGCTACCACGCACCTGCAGGGGTGCGTCGAACGGGAGGGCGGTGGCCGGGTCGACCTCGACCTGTGCCGTGCCGCCCGAATTGGACCACCTGGTCGCGCTCGTGGCCACGCCCAGGTCAGCGCCCTCGTTGGCGGCGCCGCCGGTCACGTCGACCGTTCGGAAGTCGCCGTTACCGGGCCCGGAGAACACGATGGTGTAGCGGCCGTCGGCGAGGCCCCGCACCGCGTACGTGCCATCGGTGTTCCAGGCGATGGCCTCGGACCGCCCGAAGACCGCGGCGCATGCTCCGCGTGGCAGGACCGGGCAGACCTGGAAGGCGCCGGCGGACCCGTCCGGGAAGGGGCTCCCGATCGGGGAACCCGTCAGGCTGTCCCGCACGGTCCCGCGGATCTCACCGGAACCCTGGCCGGGCCAGATGCGGACCGTGGCCAGCGGGGTGGTGCCGTCCGCGGGTGAGAGGTCGTCGGTCAGGACGATGTTGCAGGCATCCGGCCGTGGCGGCGTGGGGAAGGAGAACGAGGACGGGTCACCGAGACTGGTGGAGGACCCGTCGCCGGGTGGGAGGCAGACACCGCCGAGGGCCACCGCCGCGGCGGGCAGCGACACCTGGGTGCTGCCGGCGCCGGCGGCGTCCGCGGTGAGCGAGCCCAGTGTGCGGCACGAGCCGGCCGGGAAGACCAGGGGGAAGAAGATCGGTCCGACACCGGGTTCGATGAACGACAGCCCGGCGCACATCTGGACCGACACGGTGTTCCCGGCGGTGAGACCCGAGCCGGTCACCGTGAACGGGGTGTCGGCCACCGGCCTGGTGGTGCTGACGCCGACCGACGGGCCCGAGGGCACCGTCTGGGCCCCGGTGGTCGGAGCGCCCCCCGCCACCAGGACGGCCGCGACCAAGGTCGCGGCGAGCAGAACTCGATGACGTTGCATAGGACTCTCCCCTCCCGAACGCGCGGTCAGTCTCCGCGGCTTCCCCGTCCCGGTCAAGGGCGGCGCGTGGGGACGAGTCCCCGCGGCGTAGCCTCGGCCGCATGGTCGATCACTTCATGGAGGGCGTCGACCTCGGTCACCGGGTGGACTACGACTGGGGCGTCCTCCTGGAGTCGGAGGCCGCTGCGGATCCGCTCGACCAGCTGGAGCGCTGGCTGGCCGAGTCCGAGCAGGCGGGCGTGCCCGAGTTCAACGCCATGGCGCTCACCACCGTCGACGCGGAGGGCCGACCCCGCAGTCGGAACGTGCTGCTCCGCGGCACCGACGAGGACGGCCGCCTGTGGTTCTTCACCAACCGCGACAGCGCGAAGGGCCGGGACCTACGGACGAACCCGCGGGTGTGCCTGCTGTTCAGCTGGCTCGGCATCCACCGGCAGGTGCGCATCCAGGGCACGGCGGTGCCGCTCACCGACGAGCAGTCCGACGCGTACTTCGCCACCCGCCCGCGCGACAGCCGGATCGGCGCATGGGCCAGCGAGCAGTCGGCGGTGCTGGCCGACCGGGCGGAGCTGGAGCGGCGGGTCGACGAGTTCGTCGCCCGGTTCGGCGACGGTGACGTGCCCCGCCCGCCGAACTGGGGCGGCTACGCCGTGACCCCGGACGAGTTCGAGTTCTGGCAGGGTCGGCCGAGCCGGCTCCACGACCGGCTCCGCTACCGCCCGGCCGACGTGCCGGGCGACGGAACCGGCACCGCCTGGGTCATCGAGCGCCTCTCCCCCTGAGCCCGGATCCCCCTGCCCGGATCTCAGACCACCAGGGGGCGGCGCGTGCCGTCGGCGCCCTGCACCGCGGCCGACGAGTGCCAGATGTGGTCGTCGCGGTGCGGCACGTGGATCTGGATGCCGCAGAACACCGCCACGTCCATCTCCTTCCACGCGACGAGCGCCTCGAGCTCGGCCCACATCGCGGACTCCACCGCCGCACAGGCCTGCCGGGTGAGGTGCACGAGGTCCTCCGGTGGGCCCTCACCGAGCTCGGTGACGAGCCGTCGGAGCCGGTTCGCCTCGTGGTCGTCGAGGCCCGGCGTGGGGGGCTCCACGCCCTGCTGGAGCGCTCGCAGCGTGGCGACCATGGCCCCGCAGGTCGGGGTGGGCCGGTCCTGGTGTCGGCGCAGCGACTGGCCGACCCGGCCCTCCGGGTCGATGCCCACGTGGGGCAGGCCGAACACGATGAGGTGGCCGCGGCCGCCCTGGTGGGGGACGTGGCTGAGCGCGGCCTGCCACCCGGTGCGCCCGAGCGACGGCACGGCGCCGAGCCCGCCGAGCATGAACGGGCGGTTCCAGCGGTCGGCCACGTGCTCGGTGAAGTGCTCGGTCAGCTCGTCGCGGCACACGCTCACCGCGGCGAACGTGCGCTCCGGCACGAAGTCGAGCGGGTCGAGCGCGGCGGCCACCCGATCGAGGTAGGTCCCCACCGGCACTGCCTCGGGGAACTCCTCGCGCAATGTCCTGCGGTACGGCACACCGCGACGGTAGACCCCGGTCCTCGCGGACCGGAAACGGTGCTCGCCGTTCGCGGTTCAGGAACGGGCCGACGCCACCCCGGCCAGGGCGCCCACCAGCGCCCGCCGGTGCTGGTGACGGTCGTCGCGGCCGTCCCAGTACGGACCGAGGCCGCGTACCCGCGGCGGCAGCTCGAGCTGCACGCCCCCGCCCCGCACGCGGTTGACCGGGTTGTCGGGGTGCAGGCCACGCAGCTCCGTCGGTACCGAGTCGAGGTCGTGCACGGCGTCGTAGTCCGGCAGGGCGGTGGCGCACGCGCCGGCGAGTTCGGCGGCGAGCGACCGGTTCCCCCCACCGAGGAGCAGCGTGGTGAAGAAGCCGTGGCGGCCGTAGCCGTGGACGGCCACCACCTCGTCCACGTGGTCGAGGAACGAGGCGAGGGCGGGGGAGTCGGCGGGGTCGAAGTGCTTGGACGGCACGTGCCAGCGCAGGTCCTCCGGTTGGGCCACCACGTAGAGCGACGCGCCGGACGCGTCCGCGGCCTCGGCGGCGATCACATCGGTCATGCGCTCCAGGGATCCGCCGTGGAAGGCCATGAACCCGAAGGGCCCCCGTAGGACCGAACGTTCCTCCACGCCCGGCGTGGCCAGGAGGTCTCGGAGCACGTCAGGCGGTGGTGGTGTCCGGATCGGCGTCGCCGCCGGGCGCGGACGGCCCGGCACCCTGCCGGCGCGCCACCAGCGTGATCAGCACCGCGGCGCCGATGATGATCGTGGCGCCGATGGCGAGGCGGGCCGCCCCCACGCCCTCGGCCCAGCGCTGCAGCGCGCTCTGCAGGTCCCGCGACCACTGCACCACCCGGCTCGAGCTGCCGCTGTTGAGCTCCTGGATCTCGACCCACGCGTAGTAGGCGACGAATGCACCGGCGAGGATCAGCAGCACGCCGGAGATGCGGTTCACGTAGGGCAGCACCCGGCGAAAGGTCGTGACGATGCCGGACCGGGCGAGCGCCACGGCGATCGTGAGGATCGACAGCGTCATGCCCATCCCGAGCCCGTAGGCCACGAACGTGGCGACGCTGGAGAGGAAGCTGGAGCCCTCGAGGCTCACCGACACCACCGCGATGAACACACCGATCGTGCAGCTCAGTGACGCCACGGCGTACGACACGCCGTACAGGAACATCGAGCCGAGCTCCCGGCCGCTGCGGCTCAGCTGCAGCTTCGGCAGCTGCAGGGTGGGTTCGAACCCGGCCAGCATCGCGATGCCGAGCCCGACCAGGCCGATGCCGATCACCACCGTGACGTAGGGCAGGCGCTGGCCGACCACGCCGGAGACCGACGACCAGAGCACGCCCATGGTGCCGAACACGAGCAGGAAGCCGGCGGTCACCGCGCCCGACACGGCGAGGGCCCGTAGCACGGGCGGCCGGGCCGCGGTGCCGTCCTCGTCCGCGGCGCCCTCGAGGCCGAGGAAGTACGACAGGTAGGCGGGGAGGAGCGCGAAGCCGCACGGGTTCACCGTCGCCACCATCCCGGCGGTGAACGCGAGGGCCAGCGTGCCGTTCACGGCACCGTCACGTCGTTGCGGGCGAGCAGGTCGCGCAGGCCGGCGGCGTCGAGGGCGCCGGTGTGGGTGTCGAGCACCTTTCCGTCGGCGCCGATGAGCACGGTGCGGGGGAGCGCGGTGCCCCCGTACACGGCGAAGATCTGCGACCGCGGGTCGCGGGCGTTGCGGTACCTCACGCCGGTGCGTTCCACCATCCGGCGGCCCGCCTCCTCGGTGTCGGCCACGTCGACGCCCACCACCGTGACCTCGTCGCCCGCCGCCGCGGCGACCTTCTGGAAGTCCGGCATCTCCTGCAGGCAGGGGGCGCACGTGGAGGACCAGAAGTTCAGCACCACCGGCGTGCCCTGCAGCTCCGAGAGTTGCTGCGTGCCGCCGTCGAGGTAGTCGAGGCGTACGTCCGGCGCGGGGGCGCCGACCTCGGCGATCGGGGTGCCCTTCGGCACCACGGGCCCGGCGTCGACCTGGCTCAGAGCGTCCTGCACGGGCACGGCGTCGGAGCCCCGGGTGGCGAGCAGCGCCCACGCGACCGCCAACGCCGCGGATGCCGAGATGAGGGTGATGACGACGATCCCCACGGGGCCGATGGCGCGGCGCCGGGGCCGTTCGGGAGGCGTGTCGGTGGTGGCCATACGCGGTGGGGGGGCCGGTTTCCCGGCCCCCCCACCGTACCGATCCGGGTCCGCAGCGGTCAGGTCGCGAGCTCGTGCGTCGCTGTCCCGCCGGGGGGCCGGCCGTGGTGGTCCCGTGAGTCCGTCCCGCCGTGCGGGGCGGTCCGTCACCCGGTGCTGACGAGGCGTCGGTAGGGGGCCGGCACCTCCACCTCGGGGAAGGTGTCGCCCGGGCGGGGGTTGCGGGGTGGGCGCCCCCTCCGCCGCTTGTGCAGCACGATCCGGCCGGCCACGAAGAGGTGGCCGCCCCAGATGCCGTACTGCTCGCCGCGCTCCACCGCGGCGTCCAGGCAGTCGGTGCGGACCGGACAGGCCAGGCAGATCCGCTTGGCGTCGCCGATCTCGTCGACGTCGTCGGAGAAGAACAGCGCCGTGTCCACGTCGCGGCAGAGCGCGAGGTCCTCCCAGGACCGCACGGGTCCCGTCGGCCCGGGTTCCGTGACGAGGGGCTCGAGGATGGTCATGGCGTGTCTCCTTGCTGGCGGTGGGCGGGCTGGCGGTGGGCGGGCTGGCGGTGGGCGGGCTGGCGGTGGGCGGGTCGGGTCGGTCGGGGCGGTCGTGTCGTTCGGGAGCAGAGCGGCATCCGGGCCGGAAAAGCAGAGGAGCCGCCGGGTGGTGATCCACCCGGCGGCTCCTGAGCCGTTCCTGCTGCTGTGACCTCAGGTCAGAGCGGCGGGGCTCCCCGCGGGGTGGATGCGAAGCCCGGGAAGTGGGCGATGGAGCGCTTGAGGGCGTGCCGTTCCCGGGCGGCGGCATTCATCGGCACGGACACCGGCATGGTGCGGGCGATCGTGGACCGGCGCGACGACACCACCGACGGACGCCAGGTGGCGCCGAGGGCGGTGGTGGTGAGGTCGGTGCGATACATGGTCCGGATGGTTCCTGTGCGATGAGGCCCGTTCGGGCCGTCCGGGCAGCGAACCACGGGGTCCGGCCCCGGTCAAGTGATTAACCCGACCACTGATTGACCCGGCCACTGATTGACCCGACCACACGGAACGACAGCGGTCAGCCCACCGGTGCGTAGGTGCGGCGGCCGTCACGCTCCGCTCCGGCGGCCATCCGGCCCTCCAGACGCAGGTGCTCGAGGTGCGCGTAGGTCTCCGATTCCGCCATCGGGCCCCACGACCGCTCGCGGAAGAGCTGCCGGGAGTACTGCCGCACGGTCGCGGTCCCCAGGCCCTCGCCGATGCGTTCGAGCTCCTCGAGGCGCTCCTCGTGGTGGGCCACGATCTCCCGGACGCGTCCCGGGAGGTCCGTGAACGGGAGCCCGTGCGCGGGCAGGACGTTCGTGACCCCCGGGATCGCGGCCACCCGGTGGAGCGCCCCGATGAAGTCGGCGAGGGAGTCGGGGCTGCCGGTCATTCCGGAGATGTGCGGGGTGATGGTGGGCAGGACGTGGTCGCCGGAGAGCAGCGTCCCGTCGGCGGGGTCGAACAGGCAGAGGTGGTCGCCGGTGTGCCCGGGCGTGTGCAGCACCTGCCACTCGCGGCGCCCCAGCCGGAGCACGTCGCCCTCGTCCACCCGGTCGTCCGGGCTGAGATGCAGCAGCCCCCGCTTGGACAGGTCGTCCCACGCCCGCATCGCCGCGAGCTCACCCTCGGTGGGCCGGTACCCCTCCTCGCCCCACGGCGTGGCCCGCGGCGGCAGCGCGGGGATCGGCCCGCGGCCGAACAGCACCTTCGCGAGGCGCGGGTTCACGTGGCCCTGCTCCACCAGGTCGCCAAGGTCGGCGGGCCCACCGGGATCGAGGTCGTCGGGGTCGTCGCCGTCGGTCACGTCGTCGGTGACCGCCTCGAGTGCGGCGAGGTCGTCGGCCGGGAGGGCGTCGAACGGGGTGCGGAAGTCCCGGTGCGCGGTCACCCGGCAACCGTGCTCGGCCCGCAGCCGCCCGGCGCCGCCGAAGTGGTCCGGGTGGGAGTGGGTGACGAGCACGGTGTGGACCCGTGACGCCGGGATGCCCGCGGCGGCCAGCTTGGCGACCAGGTCGGCGTTGCTCAGCGGGTCCGGCAGGCCGGGGTCGACCAGTGCCACCCCGCGTTCGTCCTCGAGCACGTAGCAGTTCACGTGGCCGAGGCCGGGCAGGAGGATCGGGATCTGGATCCGCAGGATCCCCGGTGCCACCTCCTCCGCCTCGTCGGACGCAGGGAGCCGTTCCTGGCGGACCGGTCCGGTCACGTGCTCAGTCCGCCGAGGCGGCCGGATCCGCGTGCGTCGTCGGCGTCGCGGTCGGGTCTGCCTCGGCGGGCCGGAACACGTGGTCCCGCCAGTACCGGAGTTCCGCCACGGACTCCCGGATGTCGTCCATGGCGCGGTGGGCGGAGGACTTCTTCGTCAGCCCCGACAGCTCGCCGGGGTACCAGCGCCGGGCCAGCTCCTTGATCGTGGACACGTCGACCGACCGGTAGTGCAGGTGGTGCTCGATGTCGGGGAGGTAGGCGGCGAGGAACCGCCGGTCCATGCCGATCGAGTTGCCGCAGAGCGGCACGGCGCGGGCCGTGGGGACGTGGGTCCGGATGAACTCGAGGGTGGCGGCGCCGGCCTCCTCGAGGGTGATCTCCGAGGCGCGGATCTGGTCCAGCAGACCGGAGCGGGTGTGCATGTCGACCACCACCGGGTCCATGGTCGCGAGCGCCTCCTCGGGGCACGCGATCACCAGGTCCGGCCCCTCGGCCACGATCTCGAGGTCGTCGTCGGTGACCAGGGTGGCGATCTCCACGATGCGGTCGGTGGCCGGGTCGAGCCCGGTCATCTCCAGGTCCATCCAGACGAGCATCGGGTCAGGGTAACGGGGCGGGCGTGCGGTCCCCGCAGGGAGGGCCGGAGCGGCGGGCGGCGGCCAGCCGGGGCCGGTCGGCGGAGGGCGCAGCTCCCGCTAGCGTTCCGGCGTGCTCGAGGTGCCCGTCCTCCGACTCGATCCCGACCTGCCCCTGCCGCGCTACGCCAAGCCGGGCGACGCGGGCGTGGACCTGACCGCCCGGGAGGACGCCGCGCTGGCGCCGGGCGGCGGCCGGGCGCTGGTCCCGACCGGGATCGCCGTGGCCATCCCCCGCGGGTACGCCGGGTTCGTGCAGCCCCGCAGCGGACTGGCCCTGAAGCACGGCGTGACGTGCCTCAACACGCCGGGCCTCATCGACGCGGACTACCGCGGCGAGCTGAAGGTTCTGCTGGTGAACACCGACCCGTCGGAGCCCTTCGAGGTGCGCCGCGGCGAGCGCATCGCCCAGCTCGTCATCCAGGCGGTGGAACACGTGGCGTTCCTCGAGGTCGACGAGCTCGACGACACCGAGCGCGGCGAGGGCGGGTTCGGCCACACCGGCCGGTAGGTCGCGTCGACGCGCGGAGGTGTCGGCGGGCCGGGGCCCCTCAGCCGAGCGCGACGTTGAGCGGGTGCAGCAGGTCCACCCACATGCTCGACACCCCGAGCGCGACCAGCACCACGATGACCGCCACGGCGACGGGTCGGAAGCGGTTCGGATCGAGTCGGTAGCCGGGTCGTCGGCGCACGCGGGCGACCGTTCCCTCCGCGAGGATCACCGCGGCGTGGCCGCCGTCGAGCGGCAGCAGCGGCAGCAGGTTCAGCACCGCGATCGACACCGAGAACAGCCCCGCGAGGAGGAGCAACCGGCTCGGATGCTCCGAGAGCAACCCGTCGGTGAGCTGGGCGCCGCCGACCGCGGAGACCATGCGCTGCTCGGGCGGTCGGCCGTCGGCCACGGCGCCGGCGTAGTCCCCGGCGCCCGTGACGAGGGACCCGAGGCCCGCGAGGGTGTCCGTGCCCACGTCCCAGGCAAGGGAGACGGAACCGGTGGCGGCCCGGCCGGCGGACGCGTGGATGTCGGGGTTGGTCATGGCGAAGCCGAAGAACAACGTCACGCCCAGGGCGAGGTTCGCCACGGACCCGGCGAGGAT
Organism: Microthrixaceae bacterium; assembly: GCA_049316905.1. Classification (GTDB taxonomy): domain Bacteria; phylum Actinomycetota; class Acidimicrobiia; order Acidimicrobiales; family Microtrichaceae; genus CAIPVR01. Next base: position 57,079 of record JBMOJH010000003.1, read on the forward strand.
GACGGCCATGCGGCGCGGGCGGGCGGCGGCCCGGTAGGTGTACGGCTCGAGCGACGCCTCCACCTCCTCCCTGGGACCCATGCCGGGAATCTTCACGTAGCCGCCGAGCGGGAAGGCCTTCAGGCCCCAGCGGAGCGATCCGCCGGACGTGTGGCGTGACCAGACCGTCGGGCCGAAGCCGACGAAGAACTCCGTGGGTCGCATGCCGCAGCGAAGGGCCACCACGTAGTGGCCGGCCTCGTGGATCACGATGATCACCGCGAGCATCCCGAGGAAGACCGCGGCGCCGGGCAGGAACCACGCGAGCGCCACGACCGCGCCGGCGAGCAGGAGCGCCCGTCCCGGGTGGAACTCGGTCCGGCGGCCCTCGGCGCTCCCGGCGCGTCGCCACGCGGTGAGCAGTCGTGTCGGGGCCGGGTCGGTCCGAATGACGACCGGGTCACCGGCTCCGGCACCGGCACCCTGCCCCGTCACCCGTGCCGCTGTCGTTCCGTGCCCCGTGGAACCCTGGTCGCCCGCCATGTACGGCGAGGGTACCGAGGACGCCCGGCGGGTGCCCGGCCCACTGCGTCGGTCCCGGGGGAGTCGATCTACCCGGTGGGCCTAGCATCGGCGCCCACCGGCCGGGGACCCGGCCGACGAGAAGGGGGAACGTTGGCCACCAACGAACGCGCACCCGACGGCGACCGCGACTACGAGGCGGTGCGTGACCGTCTCGACATGCCGCTCGCCGAGGCGATGATGACGCAGCGGGCGGTCCGCAAGGTGCTGCCCGATCCGGTGGACGACGACGTGGTGCTCCGCTGCATCGAGCTCGCCCTGCGCGCCCCGACCGGCTCCAACGGTCAGAACTGGGAGTTCGTCGTGGTGCGCGACCCGGCGAAGAAGGCGGCGTTCGCCGCCCAGTACCGGCGGGCGTGGAAGCTCTACGGCGGCGTCGGTGAGCGGGTCACCCGTGACGACCCCGCCATGAAGAAGGTGCTCGGGGCGGTGCGCTGGCAGGTGGACCACTTCGAGGAGATCCCGGTGCTCGTGGTGCCGTGCCTCACCGGTCCCGGACGGTTCGCGGTGGTGCCGGCCGTGGCGCAGTCGAGCCACTACGGCTCGATCTACCCGTCGGTGCAGAACCTGCTCCTCGCCGCGCGGGCCATGGGCCTCGGCGCGTCGCTCATCACCCTGCCGTTGTGGAGCGTGACCATCGCCCGGCGCACCCTCGGCCTGCCGCTGAACGTGCAGCCGGTCTGCATGGTGCCCCTCGGCTGGCCGCGCGGTCGCTACGGGCCGACGACCCGGAAGCACGTGGGCGACGTCGTGCACCTCGACTCGTGGGGGAACCGCCCCTGGCCGGGCCGCGACATCGACCTGGGCGACGAGGACGGGACCACGGGCGCCACGGGCTCCGGGGCCGGCCGGGGGGCGCGCTGATGGACACGGTGATCGGGACCGCGGAGGCGGTGCGCACGGGTGCCCGCAGCGCGGGCGACGTGGTGGAGGAGTGCCTTGGGCGCATCGCGGCGGGCAACGAGGCGCTCAACGCGTTCGTGCACGTGGACGCCGACGGCGCCCGGCGCGCCGCAGAGGAGGTCGACGCCGCGGTGGCCCGCGGCGAGGGGGAGCTGCTCGGACCGCTCGCGGGGGTGCCGTTCGGGGTGAAGGACCTCGAGGACTGCGCGGGCATGCCGACGAGCCACGGGTCGGTGCTCTACCAGGGCCTCGGCCCGGTGGCCGCCGACTCCGAACACGTGGCGCGGCTGCGGCGGGCGGGTGCGATCCCCGTGGGCAAGACCGCGGCGCCGGAGTTCGGCACACTCCAGTACACGTTCACGAAGGCGTGGGGGGCCACGGGCAACGCGTGGGACCCCTCGCGCACGCCGGGCGGCTCGTCGGGCGGCAGCGCGGCGGCCGTGGCCGCGGGGATGATGCCCTTCGGCACCGCGTCCGACGGCGGCGGCTCCACCCGGATCCCGGCGGGCTTCTCGGGGCTGGTGGGCCTGAAGCCCAGCCACGGGCGCATCCCCCATCCCGACGACGATCCGTCGGAGACGGCCTGTTACGGGGCGCTGACCACCACGGTGGCCGACTCGGCCCGCCACCTCGACGTGACGGCGGGCCCGCACGACACCGACCGGCTGTCGTTGCCGCCGCCGGCGGTGCGCTACGAGGACGCGATCGAGACGCTCGACACCACTGGCCTGCGCATCGGCTGGTCGACCGACCTCGGCTTCGCCCACGTGGACCCGGAGGTGGCCGAGCTGGCCAGGGCCGCGGCGGAGGAGACCGCCCGCGCCGCCGGGGTGGAGCTCGTCGACGTGGACGTGCGGCTCACCGACCCGGTGGCCACGTGGCTCTCCGCCGGGGCGATGTCGCTCTGGCTCGGCATCGACGAGTCGCGCCACTGGCCCGAGCGCGCGGACGACCTCACCCCCTTCGTGCGGGCGTCGCTCGAGGCCACCTTCGACCGGCCGCTGCGCACGCTCGCCAAGGGGTACCGCCGGCGCCTGCAGCTGCAGGCCGACATGGCCGCGATCTTCGCGGACCTCGACGTGCTGATGACCCCCACGACCGCCGTGACCGCGTTCGCCGCGGAGGGGCCACCACCCACGGAGATCGCGGGGGTGGAGGTGAACCCCGCGATGAGCGTGCCGTTCACGATGCTGGCGAACCTGTGCTGGAACCCGGCGCTGTCGGTGCCGGCCGGCCTGGCCTCCGACGGGCTCCCGGTGGGGCTGCAGATCATCGGGCGGCGCCACCACGACGAGGTGCCGCTGCGTCTCGGGCGACTGCTCGAGCTCACCCGGCCCTGGCCGCGCACCGCACCCGGGTGGGACCTCTGATGGCGGAGCCGCCGGGCCGGCCGGGCGCGTCGGATCTGTCCGGCGGGCCGGGTGTCGGCCTGTACGACGGGATCATGACCACCCGGGCCATGCGCCGCTTCACCGACGAGCCGGTGACCGACGCCGAGGTGGAGCTCGTGCTCCGGGCCGCGCAGCAGGGCCCGTCGGGCGGCAACATCCAGCCCTGGCAGTTCGTGGTGCTCACCGACCCCGGGGACCGGGCGTGGATCGGGGACGTCTACCGCCGGGCGTACGACCGCTACGAGGCGGCGCTCCTCGCCGGGGTCGGCGGCTTCCGTGACGAGGCCGCCCGCCGGAGCTGGGATCGCACGGTGGCCGCCTCGCGGCACCTCGCGGATCACCTCGGTGAGGTGCCGGTGATCGTCCTGGTGTGCATGCCCGACATCGACATGACCGTGGTCGACGACGAGGGCCCGATGGACGTGGGCACCCCGTACGCCTCGGTGTACCCGGCGGTGCAGAACCTGCTTCTCGCCGCGCGCGGCCTCGGCCTGGGCGGCGCGCTCACCACGGTGCACCGCATCCACCACGACGAGGTCCGCGACCACTTCGGCATCCCGGTCGGCCAGCAGGTGGTGGCGCTCGTGCCGTTGGGTCGCCCGTCGGGGCGGTTCGGCGTGGCGCCGCGGCGGCCGGTGGAGCGGGTCACGCACTGGGGCCGGTGGGGTGAGCGGCGCGACGCCACGATCCCGCCCTACGAGCCAGCTGAAGGACCGGCCCGGTGAGCCGCGCCGGATCCGCCGCGACGGGCACGGTGCCGGGCGCGCTCCGGGAGCTCGACGAGGAGCTGCTGATCTCCGCGGGTCCGTCCGACCTGGCGGGCCACCTCGATCCGGGGTTGGCCGCCGAACTGGCCCGTGCCGGTGCCTTCTCGATGCTGGTGCCGGCCGAGCTGGGCGGCGGCGAGCTCCCGGTGGCCGACGCGCTCCGGACGATCGAGTGGGTGGCGCGCCGCTCCGGCTCGGCCGGATGGTGCGTGATGATCGGCGCCACCACCGGTGTGCTGGCGGCGTGGCTGCCCCGGGACGGGGCGGCGGAGATCTACGGCGTGGACCCGCACGTCGTGACCGGTGGCGCCTACGCACCGAGCGGGCTCGCCGAGGTGGTGGGCGAGGGCCGCCTCCGGGTGAGCGGGCGCTGGGAGTGGGGCAGCGGCAGCCAGCACTGCGACTGGTTGCTCGGCGGCGCGCGGGTGGTCGACCCGTCGGGCGAACCGGTCCTCGACGCGGCCGGCCTCCCGTCGATGCGTCTGTGCTTCGCCCCGGCCTCGGAGGTCACGGTGATCGAGCACTGGGACGTGCTCGGGATGCGGGGCACCGGCAGCCACGACCTGCTCATGGAGGCCGTCGAGGTGCCCGAGCGCCACACCGTGTCGCTCGTGTCGGACCGCCCGTGGGTGGACGCCCCGCTCTACCGGTTCCCCCCGTTCGGCCTGCTCGCGCTCGGGATCGCCGCGGTCACCCTCGGTGTGGGTCGGGCCGCGGTGGACGCGGTGGAGGAGCTCATGGCCTCCAAGGTGCCGATGGGGTCGCGGCGGCCGCTCGCCGACCGCGGGGCCGCCCGTGCCGAACTCGCCCGGGCCGAGGCCACGCTGCGCTCCGCGCGCGCGTTCCTGTTCGACGAGGTGGCCCGGGCCTGGGCCGCGGCCGAGGCGGGCGACCCGGTGGAACTCGGCACGCGGGCCGGACTGCGCCTCGCGGCCACCCACACCGCCGAGGCCGTGGCCGACGCGTGCACCCGGTTGCACCGCCTCGCCGGCGGCACCGCGGTGCGCCACGGCCACGTGGTCGAGCGCTGCTTCCGTGACGCCCACACCGCCACCCAGCACGTGCTGGTGAACGCGCGGCTGTACGAGTCGGTGGGTACCGTGCTCCTCGGCGGCGACCCCGGGGTGAGCGAGCTGTGAACGGGTCGCGTCCGGTGTCGGGACGGATCGGCGGCCCGGCGGACGCGGCGGCCTGGTTGCGGGAGCACCCCGACCCCACGCCCCGGGAGCTGGCCGAGGCCGGTCTGGTGGCACCGCACTGGCCGGAGCCCTGGGGGCTGGGCGCCGACGCCGTCACCACCCGGGCCGTCGACGCCGAGGTCGCCGCGGCCGGCGTCGCGCTGCCCGACAACCCGATCGGGATCGGCTGGGCCGGCCCGACGATCCTCGCCGCCGGCAGCGACGCCCAGAAGGAGCGATACCTGTTCCCGATCCTCACCGGGGAGGAGGTCTGGTGCCAGCTGTTCAGCGAGCCCGGTGCCGGCAGCGACCTCGCCGCGCTGTCCACGGCCGCGGTGGCCGACGGCGACGGCTGGCGGGTCACCGGGTCGAAGGTGTGGTCGACCTCGGCGGATGTGGCCGCGTTCGGCATCCTGCTCGCCCGCACCGACCCGGCGGCGCCGCGCCACCGTGGCATCTCCTACTTCCTGTGCCCCATGGGCGCGCCCGGCGTGGAGGTGCGGCCGATCCGCGAGATGACCGGTGGGTCGCACTTCAACGAGGTGTTCCTCGACGACGTGCCGCTCGGCCCCGAGGCGCTCGTGGGCGCGCCGGGCGACGGCTGGCGGCTCGCGCGGGTGACCCTCGGCAACGAGCGCGTGTCGTTGTCGTCCGGCGGGATCCTCTGGGGCATGGGTCCCACGGGCCGCGAGGTGCTGGAGCTGGCGGGGCGCGAGGGCGTGGCCGATCCCCGGCTGCGTCAGGCGGTGGCGCGGTGCCACACCGACGAAGTGCTGCTCGGGCTGCTCGGTGCCCGGGTGCAGGCCGCGCTCCTCTCCGGTGGTGAACCCGGGCCCGAGGCCAGCCTGCAGAAGCTCCTCGCGGACGAGCACGGGCAGCGCCTGATGGAGCTGGTCGCGGACCTCGCGGGGCCCGACGCGATGCTGGCCGCCGACGGGCCGTGGCCCGGGGTGCTCGGCCACCACCCGCCGCCCCGAGGTGGCGGTCTGGGGGCGCTGCACCAGGGCGAGTGGCCCTGGAACTACCTGTTCGCCCGTGCCCTCACGATCGGTGGCGGCACCACGCAGGTCCAGCGCAACATCATCGCCGAGAAGCTGCTCGGCCTTCCGCGGGAGGTGACCGGATGAGTGGGAACGACGCGGCCCCCGATCCGACGACGGACGTGACCGCGGGGCTGGCGGGCCTCCGGTGCATCCGGGTGGCGCGCGACGGCGACGTGCTCGTGTGCACGATCGACCATCCCGACTCCGATCTGAACGCGGTGGACGCCACGCTGCACCACGAGCTGGCCACGCTGTTCCGGGCGCTCCGGAGGGAGCGGACCGCCCGAGCGGTGCTGCTCACCGGTGCGGGCCGGGCCTTCTGCGCGGGTGGGGACCTGGCCTGGTTCCCGGAACTGCGCTCCACCGAGGCACTCGACGCGCTGCGCCTCGACGCCCGCCAGATGATCTGGGACCTCCTCGACGTGGAGCTGCCCGTGGTGTGCGCGCTCAACGGCCACGCCATGGGCCTCGGGGCGAGCATCGCGCTGCTGTGCGACCTCGTCGTGGCCGCCGAGGGGGCCCGCATCGGCGACCCGCACGTCCGAATGGGGCTGGTGGCCGGCGACGGCGGGGCCGTGATCTGGCCGATGGTGCTCGGGCCGGCCCGGGCCAAGGAGCACCTGCTCCTCGGCGACCCGCTCACCGCGGCCGACGCGGAGCGGCTGGGCCTGGTCAACCGGGTCGTGCCGGCTGACGAGGTGCGCGCCACGGCGATGGAACTGGCCCGGCGGCTGGCGGCCGGTCCGCCGCTGGCGGTGCGAGGGACGAAGGTGGCGGTGAACCAGCAGCTCCGCGCTGCGCTGCTCGCCAGCTTCGACCTGTCGACGGCGCTCGAGCTGTCGACGTTCCACTCCGAGGACCATGCCGAGGCGGTGGCTGCGGCGGTGGAGAAGCGCCCGCCCGGGTTCCGCGGCCGCTGAGGCGGCCCTCCTGCCACGTCTGCGGAGGTTGGAGCGGCGCAGGGGCGACCGAGGACCCCTATGTCCCGGGGGCGGGGTCAGTGGACCGGCGCGACGGTGTGCCACCCTGTCGCCGTGCACCTCGTCGTCGTCACCGATGCCACCGAACGCGGCGGCGCGGAGTCCTCGATGGGGATGTTCATCGAGCGGTTCCGGCCCGACATCGACGTGACGGTGATGGGCCCCGACGAGTCGGTCGTGCGGTGGCTCTCCGAGCGCCGCGCCGGCAGCCGCTACGTGGTGGTCCCGCCGATCAACGACCGCACCGACGTGCGCGCCATGCTCACCACGCGCCGGGCGCTACGCCGCCTGGCCCCTGACATCGTGCACTTCAACCTGTCCACGATGTCGTCGTGCCAGTGGGCGCTGGCCGCCGCGCTCACGATCCCCGGCCTGCCCGTGGTGGTGCTGGAGCACTCGCCGGTGGGCACCTGGTCGTCGCTGTCCAACCGCCTGAAACGGATCACCTCGGCCCGCGCCGATGCGCACGTGGCGGTCGGGGAGCGGGCGGCACGGATCATCGAGGGTCTGGGCGACCTGCCGGCCGGCTCCATGCGGGTGATCCCCTCCGGCGTGCCCCGGATGGAGCTCGACCCGCCGCCCCGCACGGATGACCGGTTCACGGTCGGGATGCTGTCGCGGCACGACCCGGCGAAGGGGATCGACCGCGCCATCCGCGTGGTCGACCGCCTGGGCCCCGGGTTCCGTCTGGTCGTCGTGGGCGACGGTGCCGAGCGGCCGGCGCTCGAGGCGCTCGTCGACGAGCTCGGGGTGGGCGACCGCGTGGAGCTCGACGGCTGGGACGACCGGGCACGACACCGGCTGCCCACCTTCGACGTGTACCTGCTGCCCTCCCGCCTGGAGGCCTTCCCGGTGACGGTGCAGGAGGCGATGCAGGCCGGGGTGCCGGTCGTGGCGACCGACGTCGGCAGCGTCCGTGAGGCGGTCGACGACGGCGAGACCGGCATCGTGGTCCCGGCGTCCGACGACGACGCTGCGGTGGTCGCGGCCCTCACCGACGCGGTCGGGGCGTTGGCCGCGGATCCGGACCGCCTCGCCCGGATGGGGGAACGGGCGGCCGAGGTCGGCCGTGAGCGCTTCGACGCCGACGCCGCCGTGCATGCGTGGGAGCAGCTCTACGACGAGGTGCTCGCCCGCCGCCGGGCCTGAGGGCCGCCCGCCCCCGGCCGTCAGCCGACGGTGAGCGTGGTGTCGGTGGTGGCGAGGGACTCGCCGGGGTCGGCCGGTGTGCAACCGTCACCCACACCCGACACGGCGGTGACCTTCACCGGGTACGCCCCCGGCGGGAAGGGGCCGGTCACGTCGAAGCGGAACCGGTGCGTCACGTCCCTGGTCGCGCCCGCCGGGGGAGCGGTGGGCGTGGCCGTCCCGGCGCAACCGATCTCCACGCCGCCCGACGCCGCGAGCGGGGCGGTGACGACGCCGCTGTCGCCCGGGAAGGCGCACGCCCGGCCCTCCGACACGGCCGGCTGGCCGGCCGGGCCCACCCGCACGAGCACGCAGAGCACGGCGTCGGGCGAGTCGGGCTGGGCGGGGTCGCGTGCGTCCACCACCAGGGCCGTGCTGCCGCCCTCGGTGGACGGTTCGGCCGAGACCGTGAAGGTGGGGGGCAGGGTGGAGGACGGCGCGGCCGTACCGGTGGGGCCCGCGGTGACGGATCGGTCGGTCCCGCCGCCGCTGCCCACCAGGGCGAGGCCGACCGCGAGCAGCGCCACGCAGCCGAGCACGCCGGCGCCGGCCGTGCCGAGACGGCGGCGGCGACGGAGCTCGCGGCCTCGCCGGAGCACGGCCCGGTAGCGGGCGTCGTCGTCGGCCGCGGGGCCGTCGCCGGTGGGGTAGCGGGTACCGCTCATGCCGGGGCCTCCTCGATCGCGCCGTCCTCGATCGGATCGTCGCCGGACGGCTCGCCCAGCTGGTCGCGCAGGCGCCGCGTGGCCCGCGAGAGGTGCGTCTTCACCGAGCCGGTGGTCATGCCGAGCGACTCGGCCACCTCGGCCTCCGGCAGGTCCACGAGGTAGCGGAGGACCACCACCTCCTGCTGACGGTGCGACAGGCGCTTCATCGCCCGGGCCAGGTCCACCCGCAGCACGGCGTCGTCGGCCGTGGAGCCGGCCGGGCGGACCTCCGGTGGCGCGGTGCGCCGCTGCCGGCGGACGTGGTCGATCGCCAGGTTCCCGAGGACCCGCAGCAGCCACGCGTCGGGGTTCGGGTGCACGCGGACCTTCGGCCAGCGTGCGTAGGCCCGGGAGAGGGCCTCGGCGGCGAGATCCTCCGCGATCACGGGGTCACCGACCAGCCGCCGGGCCGTGCCCACGGCGCGACGATCCATCCGCTCGTAGAAGCGGCGGAACTCCTCGTCGCCCGTGACCGGTCCGTGGTCCACACCCTCCATCAACGCCCGACGGTACCGAAGGGTTGACGCCGGACCGTGGGACCCGTCCCGACCGGGCAGATCTACCCACCGGCGCTGCCCTACCCTGTGGCCCGTGGCGGCGTGGGACGTGTTGTTCTGGGTGACCTGCACGGTGCTGGTCGTCGCGGGCGCGTCGAAGCTGTCCGAACCGTCCGGCACGGCGACCGCGCTCGGCGCCCTCGGGATCCCCGGTGGGAACGCCGCGGCCCGGGCCCTCGGTGCGGTGGAGGTCGGCCTCGGCCTGGGCGGCCTCGCCGTCGGTGGGCGCGTGCTGGCCGGCGGTGTGGCCGTGGCCTACGGGTTCTTCGCCGTGGTCGTGCTGGCCGCCCGCCGCCGGGGCCTCGCCTCCTGCGGCTGCTTCGGGGCCCGCTCCGCCCCGCCGAGCGCGGTGCACGTGGCGGTGAACGCGATCTCGGCCGTGGTGGCCGCCGTGGCCGCGGTGGCCGGTCCGGTCCCCGTGGCCGACGCCCTCGGCACGGTGTCGCTCGCCACGGCCGCCACGGCGCTCGGCCTGGTGGTGCTGGTGACCGCCCTCGTCGTGGTGCTCGACACCGTCGTGGCCGACGTGGTCGAGGCCACGGCCACGCTCCGGGCCCAGACGATCGCCGCGAAGGAGGACCGATGACCGCGACCGTCGGAACGGAACGTCGGCGGGGTTCGCTCGCCGAGCGGGTGGGCGGCTTCCTCGAGCGGCGGGTGGACCGCCGCGGCGTGCTGCGCCGTGGCGCGATGGTCGGCACCGCCATGGCCGTCGCCCCGGCGACCTACGTGGCCCGCCCGGGCACCGCGTACGCCGCCGTGTGCGGACGTGAGGCGCTCTGCAACGACGGCTACACCGAGTTCTGCTGCACCCTCTCCGGGGTCAACCGTTGCCCGCCGGGGACGTCGCTCGGCGGCTGGTGGAAGGTCGACGGCAGCAACTTCTGCGGCGGTGGGCCCCGCTACTACATGGACTGCAACGCGGCCTGCAACGGTTGCGGCTGCGGCAGCAACGGCGTCTGCTCCGGCGCCTGCTCGGGCACCACGTGCGGTTGTGCCCTCGGGGACTGCAACAACCGCAAGGCCGGCTGCACCAACTTCCGCTACGGCCAGTGCAACCAGGGCGTCCCGTGCCTCGGCCCGATCGTGTGCCGCGTGGTCACGTGCACCGAGCCGTGGCGCATCGACGGCTCCTGCACCACCGCGGCCCGCACCGACAACGCCACCCGGTACCACTCGCGGCCCTGTCTCGAGGTGGACGCGGTGGGCGGCGTCAACAACCTGTTCGTGGTGCCCGGCGGCGTGCGCCTGATCGGGTGGGCGGTCGACCCCGGCACGCCGGCGCCGATCTCGGTGGTCATCTACGACTGCTTCCGGCCGATCGCCACGCTGACCGCCGCCGACCTCCGGCCCGACATCGGCAACCTCTTCCCGGCGCAGGGCCCGAACCACGGCTTCGACGCCTTCGTGCGCCTCTGCCCCGGCGAGCGCCTCGTGTCGGTCGCGGCGGTGGACAGCTCCGGGCAGGGCACCACCTGGATCCACCACCAGATGGTCCGGATCATCCCCAACGCCCACGGGCACCTCGACAGCGTGACCGCGTCGGAGGGTCGGATCCGTGCGGTGGGCTTCGTCCTCGACCCCGACAACCTCGGGCCCTCCACCGTGGACGTGTTCGTCGACGGTGTGCTCGCGGCGTCGGTGCGCGCGGACCTCTACCGGGCCGACCTCGCCCGCGAGTTGCCGCACATGGGTCCGAACCACGGCTTCGACGTGACCGTCCCCGCGTCGCCGGGGCCGCACAACGTGTGCGTCGTCGGTCGCAACGTGGGCGGGGGCACCGACCTGGACCTCGGCTGTCGCCCCGTGGCCGTGCCCTACGACCCGATCGGGGCGGTGGAGTCGCTCACCTCGTCGCCCGGCACGATCCGCGTCTCGGGCTGGGCGCTCGACCAGGACACCGCCGGACCGGTGCGGGTGCGCATCGACGTCGACGGCGTGTCGGTGCGCACCGCGCTCGCCGACCGCGCCCGCGGCGACCAGTACTCCGGTCACGGTTTCGACGAGACGGTCACGGGGGTGTCACCGGGGGAGCACGCCGTGTGCGTGGTCGCCCTGCCCGAGGGTGGTGGCTACGACCGCATCCTCGGGTGCAACGTGCTGGCCGTGGGCTCGGCCGCGGTCGGCCAGGTGCTGGCGCTGGAGGCGGCCCCGCAGGGCGTTCGCATCGCCACCACACCGGTGACGCGCACCGACGGTTCGCCCGCCCCGCTGCGGGTGCTGGTCGACGGGAACTTCCGGGCCCTGCTCGGCGGCACCTCCGGCACCGGCGTGGACGAGACACTCGCGCTGCCGCCCGGCGACCACGAGGTGCAGGTCCTCGCCGTGGTGGACGGCCCCCGAACCCTCCCCTACCTGATGGCCTCGGCCAACGTCCGGGTCGACGACGCGGCCCCTGCGGCCCCGGCCCCGGACGTCACCGTCACGACCACCGCGACCGCGGGGGCGCCGTGACCGCGCTGGTCGCTCTCCTCGGGGTGGCGGTCGCCGTGCTCGCGGTGCTGGTGGTCAGCCTGCTGCGCAGCCACGCCGAGATCCTCCGGGCGCTGCACGACCTCGGCGTCGACCTCGATCCGTCGCCCGAGGCCCGGGCCCGCGCGGCACGGGCCGCCCGGGCCGGCGCGTCCGCGGCCGGCGCGGGCGCGGCCGGCGCGATCGCCGCGGCCGACCTGCCCGGAGGCACGGTGACCACCGTGGCGGGCGTCCCCGAACCGGCCGAGGTGCTGGGCAGCGCCGCGGCGGACGTGGCCGGGATCGATGCCCACGGTGACGCGGTGGCCGTGGGCGTGGTCGGCCAGCCCCACCGAACGCTGCTCGCGTTCCTGACCACCGGCTGCACCACCTGCAGGGGATTCTGGGCCGCGCTGGCCACCGGCGTGGAGCTGCCCGCACCCGACATCCGGGTGGTGATCGTGACCCGTGGTGAGGAGGCCGAGTCGCCCCCCGAGGTCGCCCGCATCGCGCCGGTGGACGTGCCCACGGTGATGTCCACCGACGCCTGGGAGGACTACGGCGTGCCCGTCGCGCCCTACTTCGTGCTCGTCGACGGCGACGAGGTGGTCGGCGAGGGCGCGGCGGCCACCTGGCCGCAGGTGGTGGACCTGCTGGGCAAGGCGCTGGCCGACACCGGCCGGTCGTTGCCGGCCGGGGGTCCCTCGCGCCGGGGGTTCCTCACCGGCCGCGAACGCGCCGCCCGCATCGACGACGAGCTCACCGAGGCCGGATTCGAGCCGGGCGACCCGCGGCTGCACCACGAGCCGGGTGACATCGGGCGATGAGCACCACCTCCGCGGTCGTGGTGGTGGGGCTGCTGGTGTCGGTCGCCGCCGCGGTCCGCGCCGGCTGGTCGCCTTGAGGGGTGTCGATGCTGTCGAGCATCACCCCGCTCGGTGAGCGGGGGAAGGGGAACCGATGGTGGCTCACCGTCACCGCCTACCTGCTGGGGTCGGTGGTGGGCGGCGCCGCGCTCGGCCTGCTGGCGGGCACGGTGGGTCTGGCGGTCGCCCGGGTGCTCCCCGACGGCGCCACGCTCTGGGTGCTCGCCGCGGGATGCCTGCTCGCCGCGGTGTGGGACCTGGGTGGTCGACGGCCGCCGTCGTGGCGCCGCCAGGTGGACGAGCAGTGGCTGCACGCGTTCCGCGGGTGGGTCTACGGGTTCGGCTTCGGCGTGCAGCTCGGGTTCGGCCTCGTGACGATCGTGACCTCCGCGGCCACCTACGCGGCGGTGCTGTCCATGGTGCTCACCGGATCGCCGGTCGCCGGTGCGCTGGTGGGCGCGGTCTTCGGCCTGGCGCGGGGTCTGCCGGTCCTCGCCGCCCGCCGGGTGGTGGACACCGACTCCTTGCGGGACCTG